>CAJFNZ010000065.1 GCA_904395905.1 uncultured Oscillospiraceae bacterium
ACTGGGCGGAATCCAATACGCTTTGGATGTTTTGATGGATGTCTGCTTTCAGCGCCGCGTATTGCGCGCTTAGGTCGATGAATTGCACGAAAAATCCTCCCATAGAAGCCAGGTCTCATCGGTATAGCCTTGCGGCCAATTTCCGATAATCCAGTAACTCCCGCGCACATTTTTCTGAGTTTTCTTTTAGTGCATCCAGTTGAATCGCACCGTGTGCCATCTTATGAAACGCCACTTCCATGTCACTCTGCGTTTCACACCAAAGGATGTTGCCATAATCAAAACCCGCCGTATAGGAGCGATGCGGATATAGCAAAACCGGGCACCCGCAGCAAACAGCATTTTGCATCGTTGCAGACTGACTGCCCGGCTGACAGTACAAATCGCAAGCGCAAAGATATTCCCGCAGGTCATCCGCAGATTTCCAACCCAGATATGCAACTCTGTTGTCTGCCGAAATCAGTGCATTCAGTAGTTCCTTTTGCTCATCCGGTATGGAGCCCAAGATGATGAGTTTGGCGTTTAATTCCGGAGCTGCGGCAAATGCACGCAGCAAGTCCGCTGTGCGCTTCTTTTCATCCAATTTCCCAGAGTGCACCAGCAGCAATTCATCCTCCCGCACGTTCAATTCTTCCCGGCGGCAAATACGCGCTTGCCGGTACACTTCCGCATCGGGAATGATACCTCCCAAAGGGTAAAATTCCATGATGCTTTCCGGAACACCATAGTTTTGAATTAAAAATACTTTTGCCTCCTGAGATAAATAGAAATACGTTTCCAAATGGGGCACTGCTTTTTGAACCAGGTATTTGTAAAGAATCCGGTGCAAAACATTGCGCGATATCCAATTCGTAGCACTGTTATTTGCATCGGCATGGGTATCTGCATAGAACTTCACATTGGGGTGGTTTTTCTTATATCGGATAACGTCTAAGACAGACCAGTATGTCAAGCCATGGGACATCATCACATCCGGAGAGAATGCTTCAATTTCCTCATAGAGACGCGGATATGCTCGGATCTTAATCGTTGTCAGGTGATTGCCTATCGTTCTATATGGCAGCCGCTTGATTGAAACACCATACTCCGTTTCATACTCCCGCGGCTCAACGTAACCGTAGTCCAAATTATCAATAAATGTTTCCGTAGAGGCCAATATCCGCACATCATGGCCGTCTTCTTTGTTGATACGCGGCAAAACATTTTCTTGATAGCCATAGCCGTCGATGTAAAAACTCGCCAGGCATAAGTGTAGAATTTTCACCGTATCTGCTCCAACTTCTTTAAGAATTCTTCCGGATTATTCATATAAGCAGCTACTTTTTTCAATTTCTCCGGTTCTAATTCCCACCATGCCGAAGCCTGCAGCCGCCTAATCAGATCCTCTGAAAAACGCATTCGAATCATCTTGGCAGGATTTCCTGCAACAACTGCATAGGGGGGGACATCGTGTGTAACAACGCTGCCCATCCCGATAACCGCACCATCTCCAATATGGACGCCCGCTTTAATCCAAGCACCATTTCCAATCCACACATCATTTCCCACTTCCGTTACTTCCACGTCGATTGGATCCGGTAACGCTGCAATATCCTTCTTAATGTTCTTGGAACGGCCATCATAAAACGCCGGCGAGGTGGATACCCAAGTCATGGGATGCCCGGCCAACCCGATGGAGACATCTTCCGCAATCGAACAGTATCTTCCAATTCGGCAGCGAATTAAGGTACAGCCGTAACTACAGTAAGAATACCGTCCGATTTTCGATTCAATCACCGTGCTTTTTGCATAAATTTTACATGGTTTTTCAAGTTTACAGTTTAAGACGGTCGCTATTTGTATTTTTTTCAAGAACTTCGAAAGTAAAAAAGTGATTTTCACAGGGTCTTGTCGCACCACCTTTCGCATCAGGGCAGTAGAAGCGCGAAGCTAAAAGTATAACTCCGCATCCCAAACCCCAATCTCACAGTCCTGGAACGTCGCACGCAGCCGCTCATGGAGCATGGCTTTCGTACACTGCGCCTTCAGCAAAACCTGCAAAAACCCGCCGCCGCCGGCGCCGCAAATCATTCGGCCTGCAATCAGATCCTCCGCAGAGGCAAATATCTGGTTAATCAGCGTGTTCGTCGTTCCCGGGTCTATCTCTTGGGACAGCTCCCAATGTTCCTCCATCAGTTCGGCCAGCGCGTCCAGGTTTCCGCGCTCCAGCTCAAACCGCATCAGCGTCGCTATCCGCTGAATTTTGTACAAGGCCGCCACCACCTGCGGCTGGTTTCCGATATATCTTTGGATGACATCCCGCAGCAGGTTACGCGCCAAACGCCGC
Source organism: uncultured Oscillospiraceae bacterium (assembly GCA_904395905.1). Classification (GTDB taxonomy): domain Bacteria; phylum Bacillota; class Clostridia; order Oscillospirales; family Oscillospiraceae; genus Avoscillospira_A. The sequence continues at coordinate 2,327 of CAJFNZ010000065.1, forward strand.
TGACCGGTGTAAATCAGGCAAAAACGTTCATTCAGCTGCCGCTTCGCGGCCTCTGATACGGTAACCGGCTGCACCCGCAGCACCTGCGGAAATCCCGGCTGCGACATGGTATACTTAATCCCGGGCGTCAGCCCGCCGACCTGGTCCTGCCAGCCGCCGCCAGTAGACATAATTTGCTCCATGCAGAGGACCCGGCTGTACAGGGTTTCCCCCGTATAGGGGATTCCAAAAAATTCATGAATCGCCTTGACGCACCCGCCTGCAAGAATACTGCTGGTCCCGAGGCCACTCCCCTTGGGCACGCCCTTGACCTCTGTTTGCAGGCGGAATCCGCCTCCCATACGCGCCAGAATGTCCGGCAGCGTTCCACCCGACATGGGCAGCACACCGCACGCCAACAGCGCCGCTTTTTGCAGAGCAAAGGGGTCATAAGGGTCGCCGGTCCGCTGCAAGGGCGCCAGTTCGCAAAATTCCCCGTAGCTGTCCATGTCCCGGCTCAGGAATACAACTTTCGGTTCGTCCAGCCGAGTCAGCGTGACCTCTACCGGCATTTCCCCCCTCAACAGAATGGCCGCGTTCAGCACGGTCCCGCCGTGTTCATAGCAATACGGCGGCGTATCGCTCCATCCACCGCCCCAGTTGACCCGCAGCGGCAGCCGCACCGTGTGCGTATCCTTGCATATTCGCAGGTCCGCATCGGCCTGGATGGTCTGGCGCTCCTGTTGAATCACAGCACCGTGCAGCTGTTGAAAGCAGTCCGCAATGTACCGCTCCCCTTCCATGCCGCCTAACGCATAACCGACGTAGTAATTGAGGCGCATCCGCTCGCCAAATTCCGCCTGCGTCAGGCGCGATTGAAGCCACTCCTGCTGAATGGCCGTCAAGCTGCCTTCCTTGAGAATTGACGTCACGTCGGACACCGGCCGCTCCTCGGCAATCATGGCCGCCAGGCGGTGCATATGTACCAGTTCCTGCATCCGGTTGTTCCAGGCCAGGAGCGCAGCCGGGTCCGCGTCGGTGAAGCTGGACTCCAGGCTCTCCCGGGTTGCCCCATACCATGCAGCGAAATCTCCGCCGCCGCAAATCAGCGCGTAAACGTTCAGAGCTGCGGCCGCGGCCTGCTGGATTGTATCGCAGACCGGATACAGCTTGGCTTTCCAGATGCTGTGCGGCTCGCTATCCCACAACGCTTCCATCGGGAGCCGCCGGCTTTGCAGGAAGGCGTCCAGCGGCACACCAAACAGCTCCCCGCCCTCCTCCAAGGTCACCTTTGGATTTGCATCCACATCGAAAATTCGAACCGTGAACTTGCCGTTTTGCAGCTTCAAACCGTGGAAAACCACATGGGCCGGGACCGTCTCGCTGTACAAATCCACGTGGGAGATGACAGCGCCCTCTCCAACCGACGCACCGCGATGGACATAGCTGGCCTCTAGATAACAGCCGGGCTGACAATCGGCTCCGCTGTCTAAAACGCTGTTGTAACCAGAAATTTCATTGGTATGGAGACTGCTGTTCACCGTCTGCGTCCATCCCAGCTGGCGGTACTGCGGCGTGTCCTGAACCATTAAGCGCCAAATTTCCCGAGTCGTTCCGAAGTGCAGGAATTTTGCCGGCGCCAACCGCAGCAATTTCAGGGAAAACCGGTGCAGCGTGTTCCAAAGCTCCGTCCGAATTTCCCGCAAGGCGTCATCCAAGACGCCGTCCGTCCCCTGTTCCCAGAACTCTTCCAGCGTAGACCGGCTGGCCATCGGGTACAGGAAGTCCCCGTACAGTGACAGACACGCTGTACGGCTGACGTACCGAGAAAACTTTTCCGGATGGAGGCGGCCCTCCTCAAGGACCAGCTGCATCAGCGCCTGCAGAACCTCGACGGAAAAGAGGACGGCTCCTGTGTCAATATCCACACGGCCGTCGTCGTTGACCGCCCCGATGAGGCGCAGGGAATCCACGGACTGTTTGTGTAGGAACTGCGCAACAGTTCCATCCTCTCCGCGCAGAAACACTCCGTGGTTTTTCCCCACATCGGCCGACTCTTTGAACGAAAGCGCTGCCGCATTGTGGCCCGAAAAGTCAATTTGCAGCGGATTGAACAGCAGCAGAACATCGCCGGACATCACCAGCATCCCGTCCGGGATCCGTGCCGGCACCCCCGCCGTGGCAATCAGCAGTTCGTCGAACAGCGTCGAGGCGCGGCCGTCCGGCAATTCCCGGGGCACAGGAGAAAACAGCTTTCCCTGGGCAGAATACTGCGGGATTCGCTTGCTGTCGCCGCCTGAATGGATGACCAAAATTCGCAGGCCGGTGAAGTCTACGTTTCCCCTCAGCTCCGCAATACGCCGGAGGACACCTAGCGTTGCTCCGCCGCTGCCAATGCGCTGACCGTCCACATCCGGAACCACGAGAAACCGGGTGTCCTTGGGCAGAAAACCGTGGCGCTGCCGGTACTCCACCTGGAGCCGAAAACCCGCCGCCTGTTTTTCATTGGCGGCTGTGAGCACCACGTAGTCCCAGCGGGCAAACACCGGGTACGTCAGGGACCGAGTATAGTCATCCCAGGCATCCTGGTACGACTGGGATAAAAAAAGCGCGTTAAAAGGGGTTTTCATATCCGTTTGCTCCTCCACCGGGTGTCGCCCTCCTCCTGTCTAGAAAGATGCCGCACATCAACCCAGAACATATTTCGCCAGTTCCAGTCCCAGCCGGTGGAACCAGTACAGCCGGCTCATGCCATGCTTCCGATAAATTTTATAGACAATGTCGATTCTTCTTTTAACCTCTGATAGGCTTTTCTGGGTGCTCATTCCGCCAAAGGAAAAATTGGAAATCACACGGTCAATCGTAAGAACCGTTTTCCCCGCTCGCCACACCGCTGTAATGTAGTCAAAATCATCGTACATGGATTCCAATGCGTAAGGAAATTGCAACAGTATTTCGCGCCTACTGAACATTGCTGGATGACACCAATGACTGGTTGTCCACAATTTTCCGATTTTAGCATGCTTAATCATGGCCCCAGACGGTTTGCGAATTCGGATACTTCCCCACGCAACGTCGTACGGTTGCCGTTGAAAGAGTCTTACCATCGTTTCAACGGCTTCAGGCTCATACCAATCGTCCCCATTGATTTGCCCTACCAGAGCACCGGTCGCCATCCGCGCGCCTTTATTGAGGGCGTCATACATCCCTCTGTCCGGTTCCGATAGAATTTTAATCGTCCGTCCAGGAGTTCTCTCGAATCTTTCACGGTATGACTCTGCTATCTGTACCGTTTTATCCGTGGACGCACCGTCAATCAAGATATACTCAATATCCCCATATGTCTGGTGCAATACGGATTCAATGGTACGTGCAATTGTTTTTTCGCACTGGTATGTCACACTAATGATGCTGCACAGCATGTCGAAATTCTCCTGACGTTTGTAATTTTTCGAACTTCGGAAGCCCAGCTATCCAAAACGCTCTATGCAGCAATCTTTCTCTGCGAATATAAAATCCCCGAACGCTTTTCTGCCTTGTAAAGTCGTCGCTTTCAAAATCCAAATTACTGGATTCAGAAATTTTGTCAGGTGAATCTTCTTTCCATTTCCCCTAGCAATATCTGCAATTAAGTCACAGGTTGATACATATTGCGGGTCTTGCAGAAAGAAAATGCCTCCCACCGGATTTTCGAGAAAATTGCACATCGTTCGCGTCAAATTCTCGATGGAAATCAAACTTCGCTGGTTATGATACGCCGCAAATACCGGTGCAAACCGCGCGAGTTTCACCAGCTGCTGGTAGTTACCCTTACAGCCCGTTCCGTATACCATCGGCAAACGGAGAATTGTCACAACAAATGACAATTCATGAAGGCCTCGTAGTGCATTTTCAGCGTCCAATTTCGTTTTTCCATAATCATTCTGGGGATTTGGCAGCGTGTCTTTATGTATCACACCTTCAACAATCCCATATACACTTGCCGAACTTATAAAAAGGAAGTGTTTGACTCCTTCACGTTTCGCCTTTTCCGCAATCTGTATCGTCAAGTCGCAATTAGTTCGCTGATAATCTTCATGCGTCGCAGACCGCGCACTCTGATGAACTAGGCCTGCAGCATGAACCACCGCATCAAAACAGGAAAAATCCTTTTCCTCCCATATATTTGTTCGGACTTCCAGCCGTTCGACCATATGGTCTGTTTGTGTTGAAACATACTCTTGGAATTTCCCGCCAATATATCCGTGCGCACCTGTCACCAATATCCGCAAAAGACCGCCCTCGCTTTTTCAAATTCAGTGGGTAATATCTTCCTTTTCCCGCTGCTGTGCCCCCTCCACAACTCCCTCGTGGCGGAACACCTTGACAATCGTCAGGAAGAAGCACTTCACGTCAAACCAAAAGCTCATCCGCTCTACGTACTCGCCGTCATAGCGGGCTTTGACTTCAATGGGCAGCTCATCTCGGCCGTTGATTTGCGCCCAACCTGTTAGGCCGGGACGAACGTCGTTCGCCCCGTAAGTATCCCGCAGCGCGATTAAATCCTCCTGATTCCAAAGCGCCGGCCGGGGGCCGATGATGGACATATCCCCCTTTAGAATATTGATAAGCTGCGGCAACTCATCCACTGATGTCCGCCGAAGAAATCGCTGCCATTTTGTCAGCATTTGTTCGGCATTGTCCAATAAATGTGTTGGCGTATCGTGGGGTGCTTGCACAGGCATTGTTCGAAATTTCCAAATAGTAAAATATTGTTTTCCCTTTCCGACTCTGCGCTGCTTGAAAAAGACTGGCCCCGGCGAATTCAGTGGAATGAGAATTGCGACCAGCGCCATGGGCAGCAACAGCACGGCAATCCCCAGCGCAGAGAGAAGAATATCAAAAAACCGTTTTCCCCATCGTTTGTACATTTCTTCCCCGTCCTATTCCAAATATTGCTGCGCAGATACCGCTTTCCCGCGCGGGCCAGTCTGGTGTTCCGTTCCCATCACAGCTTCTCCAGGGTTTGATTCAGCAGAGCATTTCCAAATCATCCCTATTTGGTTCAACCGTTCCACCTGGGTGGCTGTCAGCTTGCCGGCCCTTTGATACTGCCGCTGTCGCGCCAGCCAGAGATCCAGCCGCTTGCCGTTGCACGCCTGGTATCTGGAGGGAACTTCCAGATTCCCATGTGCTTCGTAATACTGCCGCGCCTGGGCATACTGCTCCTCCCAGGCACGCTCCTGCTTGCCGGCCCACTGCATCCCCAGCTGCTCCAGCTGCCGGATCTGCCGGTCCGTCAGTACCTTGCCAGGCCGCTTCCCCAGATAGATCTGCCGCTGTTCCTCCAGCCACTTGCCCAGCCAGACGCCGTCTTCGACAAAGTCCGCCGGAACATCCAGATGCCCATGACGCTCCCGATAACGCTGCGCCAGGCGATAGCGGTATGCCCAGCCGTCCGGCTGTTTCCACACCATGCCGAGGGCATCCAGCCGCTGCCGCCGGCCGTCAGCCAGGTTCGGATTCTCCCGCTGACGGGCAATCCAGCGGCCCAGGCGATAGCCGTCAGCCGCAACATAGGCGGCCGGCACCTGCAAATGCCCGTGGGCCTCCCGATATTCCGACGCATGGACGTAGCCCTGTTCCCACTGGAGATTGGATGCCTTATCCCAAACCATCCCCAGCCGGTCGAGGGCCTCCACCCGCTCCGGCGACAGCGCGCCATACTTCTCCGGATTGCGCCGGGCTGTCCGGATGCTGCGAATCCACGCCCCCAGCCGGATGCCATCCTCAGTGACATAATCCGACGGAACGTCCAGATTGGGGTGAGTGCTGCGATAGGCCGTGCAGGCCGCCCAGTACCGCTCCCACAGCCGGTCGGAGACGCGCCAGACCATGCCGATGGCGTCCAACTCCGCAATACGCTGCGGCGTCAGATACTGCCGCCGGCTCTGGCTGCGGCGGCAGGTCCGCAGATTTGCAATCCAGCTGCCCAGCGGAAGGCCCGTCTCCGTCACATAGTCGGCCGGAACATCCAGCGTTCCGTACCGCTCGAAATATGCCTTCGCCGCCTGGTAATTTCGGGACCAAGTGTAGTCGTTCCAATTTCCCCAAATCATCCCGATTTCGTCCAGTTTCGCAATCTGCGCGTCGCTGAGCCTGCCATAGGCCTCCCCGGCGCGGACGCGCCTCTGGGCGGCTATCCAGTTCCCCAGGGAATAGCCCTCCGCTGTCCGGTACCGTTTCGGCACTTCCAAGTGGCCGAAGCGGTCGTAATACGCCTTCGCCGCCTGATACATCGTCTCCCAAGAGGCCGAGAGCGCATCGTTCAGCGCATCAAAGAGCGCCCGGCAGTTTCGAACTTCGTCGAAAATCCGGAAGTGCTCCTGCACCACCAGCCCCTCCATGTTGTGGGCCCGGTAGTAATCCACCGCCAGGCGCATCTCCTCTTCCAGGGCGCCGATGCTGTATAGATTCTCAATATTCAGCACAATGTCAAAAATCACCGCATCGGCCTTCCGGCTGGCGGAGAGCGCCCGGCCAATCTGCTGCTTGTAGACAGTGGGCGACACCGTCGGCCGCAGCAGAATGACCCCGCTGATGTCGTCCACGTGGACGCCCTCGTTGAGCATATCGATGCAGTAGAGCAGCTTCAGATGGCTGCTCTGGTCGGCCTTGAAGCGGGCGAACGCCTCCTTTGAGGCGGCGTTGTTGGCATACACCCAGTAGGTGTGCGGCGCCGGGTCCACCTGAGAAAACCATTCCGACGCTTTCTGCCGCATCTCTTCCATGTGCCGGAGCCCGGTGCAGAAGACGAGGTACTTCCCGTCCCGCCGGGGCATGTGCCGCGCGAACACGGCATCCAGTCCGTCCGCCTGGCCCAGCGCCCGGCGCAGGGCCTCCAGGCACTGCGCGGCCCGGTCACGGACTGCCGGGCTCTTGGCGGCGCGGACGCGGCGGGCACAGCAATCCAGCTGCGCCTGATAGGCATAGACAGAGAGCACATACCGGGGCGCGCGGAGAATCCCCCGGACAACGGCCTCCCCCAAGGTCATCTCCGACGCCACGTTCCCGTCGAACAGCTCGTCGGCCATATCCCGCCGATTGTCCAGATAGCGGATATTGGTGGCCGACAGGCCCAGGATTGCCGCCCGGGGCAGGCGCGCCAGCAGCCGCCGGACGCCGCCGCCCCACATCCGTGCGCCGCAGCGGTGAAACTCGTCCAGGATGAGGTAGTCGGCCTCGATGGCTGCCACCTCTCCGTCAGACATCTGCATCAGCCGGGCATAGGTGAGGAACCGTATATTCCCGGGCGGCTCCGCCCCGGCAGCCTTCAGATTTTCCAGCTGCGTCTCAAAAATATACGCCGACGGCGAAAGCCAGCAGACGCGGGCCTCCGGGTGGTCCTCGCACAGCTTGAAGCCGATGAAGGACTTGCCGGTGCCGGTGGGGTGGATGATTGCCGCCTTCCCCCGTTCCTTCAGCATGGCCGCTGCGGCGGTATACGCTTCCTGGTTGTGGGCAAACAGCGCAATCAAATCCCCACCCCCCTCGCCGGTGCTTTGGAAGGCCCGGTAAGAAAGGTACACTTAACCTAACGACAAGGGTTGCAATTCGTTTGGTGCCGTGATAGAATACGAAAGAGATAAAAAAACCGCCAATATCCGAATGGATACGAGCGGTATGACGTGTATTTTATTGGAAGTCGCCCTGGTTAGTATGGTGTACCTTTCTCTACCAGCCCGCGTTTTCCCGCAAAAGGTTCAGGATTTCACCCAGGCCAGGAAGGACACGTGGGAAATTTGCAGCCTTCTGGCAGCCTCCCGGGCGGAGATTTCCCCCCGCTGGTACGCCTGTTTCAGCGCCTCAAACTCCGCAGGCCGGTGTTTTTTCGGCCTGCCAAATTTTTGCCCGCGGGCCTTGGCCGCAGCGATGCCCTCGGCCTGGCGCTGGTGAATCAGCGAGCGCTCCGTCTCGGCCACGTAGCTGAACAGCTGCAGCACAATGTCGGAGATGAGCGTCCGGGTCAGGTCCATCGGCTCGCCGGTGTCCAGCAGCGGCATATCCAGCACCACGATGGCAACGCCTTTCTCTTTGGTCAGCAGCTTCCACTGTTCAAGAATCTCGCTGTAATTCCGTCCCAGCCGGTCGATGCTCTTGATGACCAGGATGTCGTCGGGCCGCAATTTCCGCAGCATCGCCTGGTAGCCCGGCCGCTGGAAGTCCTTCCCGGACTGCTTGTCGAGAATGATGTTCCGCTCCGCCACGCCGTAGTCCAGCATGGCGTTGCGCTGCCGCTCCTCGTTCTGTTCTCTCGTTGAGACGCGGATGTACGCATAGGTGGTTCCCATGGTCGTTCCTCCTAAATCTACATGAATTCCCCCTTGATTCTACCAGGAATCCCCGCTCTCGGGCGGGAAACGAAACCACGCCGGAGCGGCACAGCCGCTCCGGCGCACGCAGGCGAGGCCCGGCGCATTTGCGCCGGGCCTCTTTTCTGGAATGGCGTCACAAGTGCCAGAGAGAATCAGATCCGTTCCACGGTTCCTTCCCAGGTGTCCACGGTCCGCTTGCGGGAGTGCTCGTCGTACCAGTGCTTCGTGACGGTCTTGGCGCGGGTGTAGAACCGGACGCCGTCGATGCCCAGCACGTGCTGGTCGCCGAAGAAGGAATCCTTGTTGCCCGAGAACGGGAAGTAGGCCGAGGGCACCGGGATGCCGACGTTGATGCCCACCATGCCGCCGTCGGTCAGGAATTCAAACTGCCGGGCGTAGTAGCCGTTCTGGGTGAAGATGACCGAGCCGTTGGCGAAGGGGTTGGCGTTCATCAGGGCGATGCCCTCGTCGAAGTCCTTGACCCGCTTGATGATGGTCACAGGCCCGAAGATCTCCCGGTCGCCCACGGTCATGCCGGGCTTCACATGGTCGAGAATCGTGGGGCCGACGAAGAAGCCCTTCTCGAAGCCGGGCACCACGATGTCCCGGCCGTCGAGGACCAGCTCTGCGCCCTCATCGACGCCCTTCTGAATCCAGTCGCAGACGGACTGCTTGTGCTTGGCGTTGACGACCGGGCCCAGCTGGGTCTCCGGGTCATAGGCGCAGCCCACCTTCAGGGCCATGGCCTTCTCCTTGAGGAGCGCCACAAACTTGTCGGCAATGGACTCCTGGACCACAATCACGGGCAGGGCCATGCAGCGCATACCGGCGCAGCCGTAGGTGGAGTTGATGATGGCGTTGGTGGTGCTCTCCAGGTCGCAGTCCTCGAGCACCAGGGCGTGGTTCTTGGCCTCGCACTGGGCCTGGACGCGCTTGCCGTGGGCGGCGGCCACCGAGTAGATGTGCTTGCCCACGTCGGTGGAGCCGACGAAGGTGACGGCCTTGATGCGCGGGTCGGTCAGCAGCAGCTCCGACTCCTTCCGGGAGCAGGTGACCAGGTTCACCACGCCCTTGGGGAAGCCGGCCTCCTCATAGAACAGCTCCAGGATCCGCATGGAGGTCAGCGGCGTGAAGGAGGCCGCCTTGAGGACCACGGTGTTGCCGGTGGCGATGGCCAGGGGCACCATCCAGCCCCAGGGAATCATGGCGGGGAAGTTGAACGGGACGATGCCGGCGACGACGCCCAGGGGCATCCGGTAGGAGGCGGTGTCAAAGCCGGTGGTCACCTGCAGCGACGCGGTGCCCTGGGTGATGAAGGGCGTGGCGCAGGCCAGCTCCGTGGGCTCGATGGCCTTGAGGACGTCGCCCCGGGCCTCGGAGAGGTTCTTGCCCAGCTCCTTGGCGCACAGGACCGTCAGCTCCTCCAGGTGGTCCACCAGGACGTTCCGCCAGCGGAACATCATCTGCGTCCGCTTGCTCAGGGACATGGCCGACCACTCGGGGAAGGCCGCCTGGGCCGCGGCGATGGCCTCCTCCACCTCGTCCACAGTGCAGCAGGGCACCTCGGCGATGACCTCGCCGGTGGACGAGTCGGTGACCTCCATCCACTTGTCGGTCTTGGAGTCCTTCCACTCGCCGCCGACGCAGTATTTCTTCCGGATAACTTCGCTCATGGTTTTTCTGCTCCTTACTGTAATATTGTTCAGCCCTTCCGGGCCAGGACCTTGCGGACAGCCGCAACGATATGGGGGGCCGTGAGGCCGAAGCGCTCCATCAGGTACTCCTGCTGGCCCACTTCGCCGAAGGTGTCCTGGACGCCGACCCGCTCCATGGGCGTCGGGCAGTGCTCGGCCAGGACCTCGGCCACGGCGCTGCCCAGGGCGCCGATGATGTTGTGGTTCTCGGCAGTGACCACCGCGCCGGTCTTCTGGGCGTAGCGCACAATGGTCTCGCGGTCGATGGGCTTGACGGTGAACACGTCCACCACCGAGGCCTCGATGCCCTCAGCAGCCAGGGCGTCGGCGGCCTTGAGCGCCTCCGAGACGCACAGGCCCTGGCAGAAAATCGTCACGTCGCCGCCCTCCCGCAGGGGCACGGCCTGGCCGATGGTGAAGTGGGAGCCGGGCTCGTAGATCTTCACCGTGGCCTTCCGGGGCGTGCGCAGGTAGACGACGCCGGGATAGGCCGGCAGCTGCCGGGTCAGGTCCTCCATCATCACCGCGTCGGTGGCCTCCATCACCGTCAGCGTCGGCAGGACGCGGAGGATGCCCATGTCCTCGAAGGACATATGGGTGCCGCCGTTGTAGGTGGCCGTCACGCCGGCGTCGCCGCCGATAATCTTCACATTCTGGCCGGCGTAGGCGCAGGTGAGGAAGATCTGGTCGAAGACCCGCCGCGTGGCAAAGGCGGAGAACGTGTGGAAGAAGGGCCGCAGGCCCACCACCGACAGGCCGCCGGCGATGCCCACGCCGTTGGCCTCGGCGATGCCCACGTTGAAGTGCCGGTCCGGGAAGCGCTCGGCAAAGGGCTTCATCCCCATCGAGGAGCAGAGGTCACAGTCGATGGCGACAATCCGCGGATCCCGTTCGGCCTCCTCCATCAGGGTGCTGCAATAGACGGCCCGCATATCCCGGGTGTCCATGGTGTGGTCGGCAGTCAAGCGAATCATTGGCAATCACCTCCGGGATATGTGCCCGCCGCAAAGCGTCTTTCAATCTCGGCCACGGCGGCCTCCGCCGTCTCCGGGCCGAAGGTCAGGTAGTGGTTGAACTCCTCTTTCTCGGCAAAGTCAATGCCCATGCCCTTGATGGTGTCCAAAATGATGGCGTGGGGCTTGCCGGGGGTCGCCTTGGCCTGCTCGATGGTGCGGTAGATGGCCTCCACATCCCAGCCGCAGACGGTCTGGGTGTCAAAGCCGAAGGCCCGGAACTTGCCGGCCAGGTCCACCGGGTCCATGACGTCCTCCAGGCGGCCGTCCAGCTGCTTCTTGTTCCAGTCCACGAAGCAGATGAAGCGGTCCAGCTTGAAGTGGTTGGCCGCCTCGGCGCCCTCCCAGACCTGGCCCTCGTTGGCCTCGCCGTCGCCGACGATGCAGTAGGTGTAGTTGTCCCGGCCCAGGTAGTGGTTGCCCAGGGCGATGCCCACGGCCGAGGACATCCCCTGGCCCAGGGAGCCGGTGCTGATGTCCACGCCGGGGACCTTTTTGCCGTCGGCGTGGCTGGGCAGGTTGGTGCCCGGCTGGTTGACGGTCTTCAGCCACTCCATGGGGAAGAAGCCCTTCAGGGCCAGCACCGCATAGAGGGCCGGCGCGCAGTGGCCCTTGGACAGCACCAGGTAATCCCGGTCCTCCCAGTGGGGATTCTTCGGGTCCACCCGCATCACGCCGCCGTAGAGGACCGCCAGCACCTCGGCCAGGGAGGCCGAGCCGCCGATGTGGCCGAAGCCGGCCTGGCCGATGGCCCGGACGGTCTCGATGCGGATGTCGGCGCTCAGCCGCCGCATCTGCTGGAAATCAATTTGGCTCATACACGTCTCCTTTTCAAAAAACTCCGCACGGATTTCATCCTTTGAAATCGCTGCCACGCATTTCCCCAGGCGTTCGCCTCCCGTTTTGCACAGGGTGAAACGCTATCGCAGCTTTCGACCACCAGCCGTGCAAATATTGAAATTTTGTTTCGAAAATACCGGGAATTCCGGCAGAATACCGGCATTTCCCCGGCGTTCTGGGTCGATTCTATGCCACGGCGCTCAAAAAGTCAACGAGTGGAATCCACAAAAGATTCCACTCGTTTTTGTACTATTTGCAATACGATTTCAAATATTGAAATTTAGTCGCACTGGTACCCCAGGCGGAACGAAATCTGTTTCGCCGCCTCGAACAGTGCCGGCAGCACGTCGTCTTCCATCTTTTGATAGCTCAGGTACTCGGTGGCATCGTAGGCGCTCAGCGCCGCAACGATGCGCCCGGCGTAGTCCCACAGGGGCACCGAAACGCACCGGTGGCCCACCTCGCACTCCTCGTCGTCCACGGAATAGCCCTGCTTGCGGATTTTGTCCAGCTCCCGGGCCAGCTGCTCCCGGTCGGTGATGGTGTTGGCCGTGAGCCGCTCCAGCCCCACCTCGTCCACAATGCGGTCAATCTGCCGGTCGGAGTAGGAGCTGAGAATCAGCTTCCCCGAGGCCGTGGTGTGGAGGGGCGCCCGCTTGCCGATGCGGATGGTGGCGCTCATCGTGTCCCGGACGCCGTGGGGGCTGTCCACAAAGTCCAGGTACATGGCCTCGCAGTTGTTCTCCACCACCAGGCAGGTGCTGATGTTCAGCCGGTTGGCCAAATCGTCCAGGAAGCCGCTGGCCATGCTGCGCAGCGCCAGGTTGATGCGCACCGCGTCGCTGAGGCGGCAGATCCGCCACGTCAGGGCGTAGCCGCCGCCCACCTCGTCGTGGTAGGCGTAGCCCTGCTGGCAGAGGGTCCGCAGATAGCGCAGCACCGTGGCCTGGGGCATCCCCAGCTGTTCGGCCAGGGCCGAGAGGCGTTTGGGCAGGCGGTTGGCCGCCAGACATTCGATGATTTTCAGCAGCTTGTCCGAGGACTGGTTGGCGTTTTCCCGCTCGGGGGTCTTCTCTCGCATGGCCGGACGCTCCTTCTCTACAACCCGGGTGGGCAGGAATCAGGTTTATTATACGGAATTCCCCGCCGAAATTCAACTGCGCCCCTCCGGACGTATTCGGAAATTTCAAACATTTCCATCCCACAGCCCGGGAAATTCCCGAACAACCCGCTGTTTCCCACGCATTTCTCCATGTTTTTGTAATTTATTTATAAATTATTGGGCATCTATATGGTGAAAACCGCCGAAATTTCCGGGTAACTGTTGACTTTTCCCGGCGGGCTCCCCATGATGGAACCGGCGGCGGACGCCGCCGAATTCGCCTTGGAGGGATTCTGCATGGAAGAAAAGAACATGGCCGCCTATCTGACGGCCGTTGGAACCATCGAACTGAGCCCCGCGCCCCTGGAGGCCCCCGGCCCCGGTGAAATCCAGCTGAAGGTGGAATACGTCGGCATCTGCGGCTCCGACGTCCACTTCTACGCCTCGGGCCAGCGGAAGGGCAAGTTCTTCGACCTGCCCTTCATCCTGGGCCACGAGTGCGCCGGCACGGTGGCGGCCCTGGGTCCCGGCGTGGAGGGCCTCCAGGTGGGCGACCGGGTCTGCTTTGAACCCCAAATCACCTGCGGCACCTGCCGCTACTGCCGTTCGGGCCACTACAATATGTGCCCCAACGTCGTGTTCCCCTCGGTGCCCCCGTACCACGGGATGCTCCGCCGGTACGCCAACATCCCCGCGCGGTGCGCCTTCCGCCTGCCCGACAGCGTCTCCACCCGGGACGGCGCGCTGATGGAGCCCCTGGCCGTGGGCCTGTCGGCCGCCTCCCGCGGCGACGTGGCCCTGGGGGACCGGGTCGTCATCCTGGGCTCCGGCTGCATCGGCCTGGTGACGCTGCTGGCCTGCCGGGCCCGGGGCGCGTCCCGGATCCTCGTGGCCGACCTCTGCGACAACCGCCTGGAGATGGCCAAGAAGCTGGGCGCCGACGTGGTGGTCCGCAGCGACCGGGAGAATCTCCTGGAAAGGGTCTATGCGATGACCTACGGCGAGGGGGCCGACGTGGTCCTGGAGACCGCCGGCAGCCCGGTGACGGCCGCCGCCACCGCCGACCTGGTGCGCCGCTGCGGCGTCGTCGTCCTGGTGGGCAACATCAACGGCGAAACCCCCTACCGCTTCATGGACCTGATGTACCGGGAGGGCGAGATTCGGACCATCTACCGCTACAAAAACAACTTCCCCACCGCCCTGGAGGCCGTGGCCACCGGCGCCATCGACCCCTCCCCCCTGGTGACCCACACCTTCGACTTCGCCGACACCAACGAGGCCTTCCGCCTGTGCAACGAGGAAAAGGAGAAGGTGGTCAAGGCCGTCGTGCGGATCCCCTGATTGGCAGATAAACTAAAATCTATCCACTTATTTTGGTGATAATCCTGTTTTTTTCGGACCGTCTTCCCCGTATTTACAAAAACTTATTGACAACTTACTAATAACTTACTATACTGGACTCACCTAGGGCCGACGGCCCGGAATTCTGACACGACGACTTGGGAGGAATCAGCAGTGGGTAAGATTCGTGTGGGCGTGGCCGGCTACGGCACCATCGGCCAGCGCCTGGCTGACGGCGTCGCCCTCCAGGGCGACATGGAGCTGGTGGGCATCGCCGATTTGGCGCCGACCCTGTCCCTGCAGGCCCTGCGGGAGCGGGACATGATTGGCGCCAACGGCGTGAAATACAACCTCTATCTGGTGGACGGCGCGGACCGGGCGGCCTTCGACGCCGCAAAGATCCCCGTGGCCGGCACCTTTGAGGAGCTGTGCGGCAAGGTGGACATCATGCTGGACTCCTCGCCCGGCGGCGTGGGCGCCAAGAACAAGGAGCTCTACGAGAAGGCCGGCATCAAGGCGGTCTTCCAGGGCGGCGAGAAGAACTCCGTGGCCGACGTGTTCTTCCACGGCTACGCCAACTACGAAAAGGGCCTGGGCAAGCGGTATCTGAAGCTGACCTCGTGCAACACCACGGGCCTCATCCGGACGGTGGACTGCCTGGACCGGGCCTTCGGCATCGAGAAGGTGGCCATCACCATCGTCCGCCGGGTGGCTGACCCGGGCGACTACCACCGCGGGCTGACCAACGCCCTCCAGATGGACAAGGCCCCCAACCACCAGGCCGTGGACCTGATGACCATCATGCCCCACATCCAGGCCACCGGCATCCTGATTCACACCCCCGTGACCCACGGCCACATCATCACCGTCGTGGCCAGCGGCAAGGACGGCAAGAAGCTGCACCGCGAGGCGGCGCTGGAGGCGTTCCGCTCCCATCCGCGGATCCGCGTGGTGTCCATTGACCAGGGCTTCAAGGGGAACGCCTCGTTCTTCAAGTACGCCCGCGACCTGGGCAACCGCCGCGGCGATATGTACGAGGTGGGCCTGTGGGAGGACTCGGTCGTCGAATCCGGCAACGACCTGATGTACGCCGTGAACATCCCCCAGGAGAGCGTGACGATTCCGGAGACCATGGACGCCATCCGGGCGGCCATGGAGATGCAGAAGACCGGCGCGGAGGGCACCGCCGCCACGAACCGGTATCTGGACATCGGCCGGTTCCAGCGGCTCTGAGTTCTGTCGGCTTCGGCCGGTTCCATACCCTCACCCCCGGTTCCGGCAGACCTGTGGCCGCAGCAGCCTGCTGCGGCCACTTTTCATCTCCGCTCCCCACGCCGGAACCCCCAACCGAAAGGAGACGCCCTATGCGTTTTGGCATCAAGACCCTCGACGAGTTCGACCTGCGGGGCAAAACCGTCCTGTGCCGCGTGGACATCAACCAGCCGGTGGACCGGGCCACCGGCACGCTGAAGAGCACCGCCCGGATTGAGGCCTGCATCCCCACGCTCCGCGAGCTGTCCGACGGCGGGGCCAAGGTGGTCATCCTGGCCCACCAGGGCAGCGACATCGAGTACAAGAACTACTACTCCACCGAGCCCCACGCGGCCGTCCTCACCCGGCTGCTGGGCCGGGAGGTGGCCTGGCTGGACGACGTCTGCGGCCCGGAGGCCCGGCGGCGCATCGCCGCGCTGCGGGACGGCGAGCTGCTGCTGCTGGACAATGTCCGCTTCCTGGCCGAGGAACAGACGCTCTTCGAGCAGAAGCTGCGCCTGACCCACGCCCAGCAGGCCGAGACGCTCCTGGTGCGGAAGCTGGCCCCCCTGGCCGATTTGTACGTCAACGACGCCTTCGCCGCCGCCCACCGGGACCAGCCGTCCCTGTGCGGCTTCGAGCAGGTGCTCCCCTCGGCCATGGGCCGGCTCTTCGAGCGGGAGTACTGCGTCCTCTCCCAGCTGATGGAGGCCCCGGAGCGCCCGTGCGTCTTCGTCCTGGGCGGCGCGAAAATTGCCGACGCCTTCCTGATGATGGAGACCGCTCTGGAGAAGGGCATCGCCGACCGGGTGCTCACCGGCGGCCTGGCCGCCAACATCCTGCTGATTGCCGCCGGGCGCGACATCGGCGCCGGCAGCCGGGAGTTCATCGAGAAGTCCAACTACGGCCCGTTCATCGACAAGGCCAAAGCCCTCTATGCCGCCCACAGCGCGCGGATTGTCCTGCCCACCGACCTGGCCTGGACCGAGGACGGCCGGCGGCGGGAGGCCCCGCTGGACGCCCTGCCGGCGGACATCACCGCCCTGGACATCGGCTCGGCGACGGCGCAGGCCTACCAGGCGGAGATTGCCGCGGCCAAGACCGTCTTCGTCAACGGCCCCATGGGGGTCTTTGAGGAGTCGGAGACGGAACTGGGCACCAAGGCCGTCTGGGAGGCCCTGGGAGCCACGGCCGCCTACACCGTGGTGGGCGGCGGCGACAGCCTGACGGCCACGGCCAAGTACGGCATGAAGGACCGGATTTCCTACCTCTGCACCGGCGGCGGCGCGCTGATTCGCTTCCTGACCGGCGAGGAGCTGCCGGTGGTCAAGGCCCTGCGCCACGGGGCCACGCTGTGAGGGAGGACGCCATGGAACTGCAAATCGCCATCGGGACCCGGACCGAGCCCGTCTCCATCCCGGACCGCAATCTGCTGGGCATCCTGGACGCCAACGCCGTGGAGGCCGGCCCCGGCGGGGTGGAAGCCGTCGCCGAGGCCCTGGCCCACCCCATCGGCGCGCCCCTGCTGGAGCAGGTGGTGCACCCCGGGGAGACCGTCGCCATCATCACCTCCGACATCACCCGCCCCATGCCCACGGCCCTGGTGCTGCCGCTGGTGCTGGAGGCCCTGGGCCGCGGCGGCATCCGGGACGAGGACATCACCCTGGTCTTCGGCCTGGGCAGCCACCGCCGCCAGACCGAGGAGGAGCGCCGCCGCCTGGCCGGCGACGCCTACGGGCGGATCCGCTGCGTGGACAGCGACCCGAACGACTGCATCCACCTGGGGACCACCCGCCGCGGCACGCCGGTGGACGTGACCCGGGTCGTGGCGGAGGCCGACCGCATCGTTTGCCTGGGGAACATTGAATACCACTACTTCGTCGGCTACTCCGGCGGTGTCAAGGCGGTGATGCCCGGCGTCTCCAGCCGGGACGCCATCCAGGCCAACCACAGCCGGATGGTCCTGCCCGAGGCCCACGCCGGGAAGCTGGAGGGGAACCCCATCCGGGAGGACGTGGAGGAGGCCGGCCGGCTGGCCGGCGTGGACTACATCGTCAACGTCGTCCTCGGGGACCACAAGGAGATCCTCTGCGCCGTGGCCGGCCACCCGGTCGAGGCCCATCGGGTCGGATGCCGCTTCCTGGACACCCTCTACCGCAAGCCGATTCCGCAGCGGGCGGACATCGTCCTCACCTCCCAGGGCGGCGCGCCCAAGGACCTGAACCTCTACCAGACCCAGAAGGCCCTGGACAACGCCAAGCACGCCGTGCGCCCCGGCGGGACCATCATCCTGGTGGGCTCCTGCAGGGAGGGCCTGGGCGAGGGCGTCTTCGAGCAGTGGATCCGCGAGGCCCGGCGGCCCGAGGACCTCATCGAGCGGGTCCAGGCCCACTTCCAGCTGGGCGGCCACAAGGCGGCGGCCATCGCCATGGTCCTGCAGGAGGCGGAGGTCTACCTGGTCTCCGAGATGGACCCGGCCATGGTGGAGCGGGTGTTCCTGCGGCCCTTCGGGACGGTCCAGGAGGCCCTGGACGCGGCCATGGCGAAACACGGCCCCGACGCGACGGTGCTGGTGATGCCCCACGGCGGCTCCACCCTGCCCCTGCCCCCGGATTGATTGGCAAAGCCCCCGGCGCGGGAAGCGCCGGGGGCCCGCTTATTGCAGCACCCGCCAGAAGGTGCGGCAGTTGGCCTTGTCCTGGATGTTGAAGCGAATCAGCGCCTCCAGCAGGGAAAAGTCCAGGGGCTCGTCCCAGCGGATGCAGATCTGCTCCCGGGTGCAGCCGTAGCCGGCCCGCTCGATGGCCTCCCGGAACCGCCGGATCCCCGGCGCCTCGGGCAGGATGGCCAGGTACTGCCGGGCCTTGCTGAACCCGATGATGAACGTCCCGTGGTTGGTGAACACCGGCTGGTTCCAGGCCAGCCGGGGCGTCAGCTTGGGGAAGCCCTCCTCCACCCAGGAAAGAAGCCCCTCCATCCGCTCGCGCTGCTCCGGCTGCGGAATCCGGGCCAGGTATCCGGAAAATATCTCCATGTCAAACTCCCCTTCTGCGGTACTCTCTCCTTACTATGGAGCGTTTTCGGAAGATTATACATTCTCCCCGCCGCAGGGGGTGGACTTTCCGGCCGACCTGTGGTATCCTGGGCCACAGTCTATGATACAAAGGAGTATTCGGAACCCCATGATTACCGTCACCGACCTGAGCCTGCAGTACGGCGGGCAGCCGCTCTTCTCCCACGTGGACCTGCAGTTCACCCGGGGCAACTGCTACGGCATCATCGGCGCCAACGGCGCAGGCAAATCCACCTTTCTGAAAATCCTCTCCGGCCAGCTGGAGCCCACCTCCGGCCAGGTGTCCCTGCTGCCCGACATCCGCATGTCGGTCCTCCAGCAGGACCAGAACCGGTATGACGACTACCCGGTCCTGGACACCGTCATCCTGGGCAACCGCCACCTCTACGAGGTGGGCCGCGAGATGAACGCCCTCTATGAGAAGGCGGACTTCACCGACGAGGACGGCCTCCGCGCCGCCGACCTCCAGGCGGAGTACGCCGAGCTGGGCGGCTACGAGGCCGAGTCCGACGCCAGCCGGATCCTCCAGGGGCTGGGCGTGGCCACGGAGTTCCACGGGACCCAGATGGCCAACCTGGACCCCCGCCTCAAGGTCAAGGTCCTCCTGGCCCAGGCCCTGTTCGGCAGCCCCGACCTGCTGATGATGGACGAGCCCACCAACAACCTGGACATCGACGCCATCAACTGGCTGGAGGACTTCCTGCTGGACTTCCCCGGGACGGTCATCGTCGTCAGCCACGACCGGCACTTCCTCAACACCGTCTGCACCCACATTGTGGACATCGACTACAATCAAATCAAGCTGTACGTCGGCAACTACGACTTCTGGTACGAGTCCTCCCAGCTGATTCAGCAGCTGATTCGCAACCAGAACAAGCGCAACGAGGAGAAAATCCGGGAACTCCAGGAGTTCGTCGCCCGGTTCTCGGCCAACAAGTCCAAGAGCCGCCAGGCCACCGCCCGGCGGAAGCTCCTGGACAAGCTGACCGTCCAGGAGCTTCCGGCCTCCTCCCGCCGCTACCCCTGGGTGTCCTTCAGCCCGGAGCGGGAGGTGGGCAAGGACATCCTCTTCGTGGAGGGGGTCTCCAAGACCGTTGACGGCGTCCGGGTGCTGGACAACATCTCCTTCACCGTCCGCCACGGGGACAAAATCGCCTTTGTCGGCGACAACGAGAACGCCCAGACGGCCCTGTTCCAGATTCTCGCCGGGGAGCTGGAGCCCGACGCCGGCACGGTCAAGTGGGGCCAGACGGCCTCCTTCTCCTACTTCCCCAAGGACAACTCCGCCTTCTTCCGGGACAACGGCGACACGCTCCTGGACTGGCTGCGGCAGTTTTCGCCGGACCCCCACGAGAGCTACCTGCGCACCTTCCTGGGGCGGATGCTCTTCTCCGGCGACGACGTCTACAAGCAGGTGCAGGTCCTCTCCGGCGGCGAGAAGGTCCGGTGTATGCTCTCGCGGATGATGCTCTCGGGGGCCAACGTGCTGCTCCTGGACCAGCCGACGAACCACCTGGACCTGGAGTCCATCGCCGCGCTGAACAACGGCCTGGAGGCCGTCCGGTGCAACGTCCTGCTGGCCTCCCACGAC
>CAJFNZ010000066.1 GCA_904395905.1 uncultured Oscillospiraceae bacterium
AGCCGCGGACCGCTGCCAGTGCAGCGCCCGCGGCTTCGGCAATCTCTGCCGGGGTGTCTCCCTGCCGACCATCCAGACCCTGGAGAATGTCTGCAAGTGCTTCCAGTGCACCCCGGACGACCTCCTCCTGCCGCCGCCCTCCCGCCGCGGCTAATCCCACCGCCGGCCGCCCCGAAAAGGGCGGCCTTTTTTGTCAGCTGCCGGCAATGAGCGCCGCCAGGCCCTCGCCCAGATCCCTCGCTGCCGCCAGCGCCTCCCGGAGTGTGTTCCCGGAGGACCCCACCTCCACCAGCAGAGAGCCGGCGGTCATGTGCTGGTTAAACCGCTCCGTCCGCAGATCCAGGTCCCGGCACAGCCCCGGATACATCCGCTCCAGCACTGCCTGGAGCTTCAGCGCCCAGCTGAGATTGTCCCGCCAGTTGGGATGGGTGAGCCCGCCCTCGTCGGTGCCGACGACCAGCATCAGCTGGGCCGTCTCCTCCCCGTCCAGGCTTACCGCATGGCGGACCGGCGAGCCGTCGGCATTGGCCGCCGCATCCCGGTGGACATCGATGACCATCTGAATCGTGGGATACTGCGCCAGCCACTGCTGGATTTTCTCCAGCGTCCGGTCGTAGGCCCCACTGTATGCAGGATAATCGTTGAAACTTTCATCGTGAAGCACGGAGATTCCGTGGCTTTCCAGCGTTTCCGCCAGCTCCCTGCCCACGCGGACGACCGAGTAGGCCGTATCCTGGGTTCTGGCCGTGTCGTTTTCCTCGTACTCCCAGCCGGCCTCCTGGGTGTACGCCTCCGAGGTGTGGGTATGGACAATCAGAACCGTCGGGCCCTCCTGGTTGAAATCCAGCACGCTCGCCTGCTGCAACAGCGCCAGCTTGTCCACGGCATAGCTGGAAGCACCTCCCACGGTGATGGCCGCCGCGTCGGCTTCGGTAAAGGTCAGTTTCGGCGTCTCCGGCTCCGGCGGCGCGCCGTTCTCCGCGACGTCCGGTGTCTCCGGCAGCTCCGGCGTCTCCGGTACCTCCGGCAGCTGCGCCATGCCTTTTTCCAAGGAGACTGCCGGCCCGGTCCGGGCGGCCGTGACCGCCATCGCGCTCTTCCGGGAGGCCGGCTCCGGGACGGCCAGCGCTTGTCCCAATTCCAGATACAGCAGAAAGCCGGCCGCAGCCGGGCTGCGCAGAGCCGTTTCCACCAGGGCGGCTGCCCGCCGTTCCAGCCCCGCCGCGGTCACCAGACGGATCGTGACGGCCAGCACCAGCAGAATCGCCGACATCCGGCGGACCATTCTTTTGTAGTCGTTCAATGGAAATCCCTCCCTGAGCGTATTCTATGCGCCGGCCGCGGGGGAAAGAACAGAAGTTTTGGCGGGGCGGTGCCGGACTGCCGGCACCTAAACCAATCTGCCGGCCGCGCCGGCCCCGGAAGGGCTGCGGCGCGGCCGGCCATTTTACGGAGAACGCGTGGAGGATTCCTACCAGGAGGCGCTCTCCGCGAAGCTGTTGTCCACCAGGTCCTCGAAGGGCACCCGCGCCGACAGCTCCCCGGCCGACTCCATCACATCCATCAGCCGCTCGAGGGCCTCCTCGGCCATGACCGGCGTGGCGTTCCAGGCATCGATGTCCAGGTGCCGCTGGCAGACGGCCTCCAGCACCTCCATATCCGTGTCGGGGAACTGGGGCGCAATGGCCTCGGCGATTTCGGCGGCCGTGTGCTCCCGCACCCACTGCTGCCCCCGGGCCACGGCGTCGGTGACGCCCTGGATGACGTCCGGGTTCTCCTCCATGTAGCTCTGGGAGGCAAAGAAGGCGGTATAGGGAATCTCGCCGCTCTCCTGGCCCAGGGAGGTCAGGACATAGCCCTGCCCCTCCAGCTCCACCTGGGTGGCCGTGGGCTCGAACAGCGCCACATAGTCGCCGTTGCCGCCGGTGAAGGCCCCGGCCATCATGTCAAACTGGATGGAGGTGTCCACCACGGCGTCCACGTTGGGCTCGATGCCGTTCTGGCGCATGACGTATTCCAGCGTCATCTCCGGGACGCCGCCCTTGCGGCCGCCGAGGATGGTCTTGCCGCGGAGGTTCTCCCAGGAGAACGCCTCGTCGCTGCGGCCGACGATGAACGAGCCGTCCCGCTTCGTCAGCTGGGCGAAGACCCTGGGGTAGTCCTCCCGGCCCTCCAGATAGACGTAGATACACGACTCCGGCCCGGCCAGCCCCACGTCGGCCTGGCCGGCCAGAACGGCCGTCATCACCTTGTCGGCGCCGCCGCCGTTGGCCAGCTCGATGTCCAGGCCCTCCTCCTCGAAGAAGCCCAGCTCCAGCGCCGCGTAGAAGGGGGCGTAGAACACCGAATGGGTCACCTCGTTCAGGCGCACCGTGGTCAGCGCCGCCTCCTCCTGGGTACAGCCGGCCGCCAGCACCGCCAGCAGCGCCGCGCTCACCGCGAGCGCAAGAAACTTTTTCATACCGTCACTCCCATATATTTTTTCAGCGCCTTTTCCAGCCACAGGATGCACTGATACATCAGCGCCGCCGCGGCGGCCAGGA
>CAJFNZ010000067.1 GCA_904395905.1 uncultured Oscillospiraceae bacterium
AGTGTTTTTTCCGAGGCGCATCCCCCAGGGGACCTTCTCTTGCCCCTCCGGGGCAATTCACCTTGTGTCCCCGGAAAAAACAGATTTCAACTTTATTTCGCCCGCTTCGGCGGGCGAAACTCTGCCGAGGGCTTTTTTTCATGCAAGATGCACGCTGCCTTCTTGTGCAGCATGGCGGTTTTTGACAGTCTGAGCGTCCGCCTCTCTACGGGGAGGCGGACGCTGTTTGCTGTCAGAACGGGGGATTTACCACTCGGCCACGGTGCCGTCGGCGTTGCGCCAGACGGGGTTTTTCCAGTTGTGGCCCTTCTTGGCCTTTTCGATGACGTACGCCTCGTTGATTTCGATGCCCAGGCCGGGAGCCGAGGGAATCTGCACGGCGCCGCCGGCGTAGTCGAAGGTCTTCGGGTCCTTCAGGTAGTCCAGCAGGTCGCCGCCCTTGTTGTAGTGGATGCCCAGGCTCTGCTCCTGGATGAAGGCGTTGGGGGCGCAGGCGTCCATCTGGAGGCACGCCGCCAGGGCGATGGGGCCCAGGGGGCAGTGGGGCGCGACGGCCATGTCGTAGGCCTCGGCCATGGCTGCAATCTTCCGGACCTCCAGGATGCCGCCGGCGTGGGACAGGTCCGGCTGGATGATGTCCACGACGCCCTGCTCGAAGATCTTCTTGAAGTCCCAGCGGGTGAACAGCCGCTCGCCCATGGCAATCGGCGTGGAGACGTGCTTGGCAATCTCCTCGAACGCCTCGTAGTTCTCGCTGAGGACCGGCTCCTCGATGAACATCAGATGGAACGGCTCCAGCTCCTTGGCCAGGACCTTGGCCATGGTCTTGTGGACGCGGCCGTGGAAGTCCACGGCGATGCCGAAGTTCTCGCCGCACGTCTCGCGGATGGCCGCCACCCGCTCGCAGACGGCCGTGACCTTGTCGAAGCTGTCGATGAAGTGCATCTCCTCGGTGCCGTTCATCTTGATGGCCTTGAAGCCCAGCTCCTTCTGCCGCAGGGCCGCCTGGCCCACGTCGGCCGGACGGTCGCCGCCAATCCAGCAGTAGACGTCGATGTTGTCCCGGCAGCTGCCGCCCAGGAACTCATAGACGGGCATATTGTAGAACTTGCCCTTGATGTCCCACAGGGCCTGCTCGATGCCCGAGATGGCGCTGGTGATAATCGGGCCGCCCCGGTAGAAGGCGCCGCGGTAGAGGACCTGGAAGATGTCCTCGATGCGCCGCGGGTCCTTGCCAATCAGGTAGTCCTCCATCTCCCGGACGCAGGCGCCCACGGTGGCCGCCTTGCCCTCGACGACCGGCTCGCCCCAGCCGGAGATGCCCTCGTCGGTGTCGATTTTCAGGAAGAGCCACCGGGGCTCCACCGGGTAGAGCGTCAGCTTGGTGATTTTCATGGCGCGTCCCTCCTCACCGCTGGACGCGGCCCGAGGCGTTGCCGCCCATCAGGGACAGCACCTCGTCCAGGCTGACCAGGTTGAAATCGTGCTCCAGGGTGTGCTTCAGGCAGGAGGCCGCCGCGGCGAAGTTGACGGCCTTCTGGGCGTCGTAGCCGCTGTTGAGGGCGTAGACCAGCCCGCCGGCGAAGCTGTCGCCGCCGCCGACGCGGTCCACAATCTGCACCGTGTAGCTGGGGGAGAAGTGGGCCTTTCCGCCCTCGTAGAGCATCCCGCCCCAGACGTTCACGCTGGCCGAGATGCTCTGGCGCAGGGTGATGGCCACCCGGGAGCAGCCGAACCGCTCGGAAATCTGCCGGGCCACGTCCTCATAGGCGGCGGTGTCCAGCTGGCCGGCCTCCACGTCGCTGTGGGCGGCCTGGATGCCGAAGACGTCAGCCGCGTCGGACTCGTTGGCGATGCAGACGTCCACATGGGACATCAGCGGGGACATGACCGCCCCGGCTTTCTCGCGGGACCAGAGCTTCTTGCGGTAGTTGAGGTCGCAGGAGACCGTCAGCCCGGCGGCCTTGGCGGCCAGCACGGCCTCCATGCACAGCTGGGCGCAGCCGTCGCCCAGGGCCGGGGTGATGCCGGTGAAGTGGAACCAGTCGGCCCCCGCAAAGATGGCCTTCCAGTCGAACTCCCCGGGCTGGGCCAGGGCGATGGACGAGCCGGCCCGGTCGTAAATCACCTTGGAGGCCCGCTGGGAGGCGCCCTTCTCCACGAAGTACACGCCCAGGCGCGGGCCGCCCTTCCGGATCTGCGAGGCGTCCACGCCCCAGCGGCGCATCTCCCGGATGACGTTCTCGCCCAGGTCGTTGTCCGGGACCTTGGTGACGAAGGCGGCGGGCATGCCCATCTGGGCCACGGCCACGGCCACGTTGGCCTCGCCGCCGGCGTAGCTGACCTCCAACGTGTCGGCCTGGCTCAGGCGCAGGTAGCCGGCCGGGTTCAGGCGCATCATGATTTCGCCGAATGTGACAACCTTGTGCATCGTTTGTACGCTCCTCTCAACCCTGGGCCGCGGCCACCAGGGCCTTGGCGGTGGCGGTAATCTCGTCGAACCGGCCGGCGCGAATCAGATCCTTGCTGACCAGGGAGCCGCCGATACCGGCCCCCAGCGCCCCGGCCTTGAGGAAGTCGGCCAGGTTGCCGACGCCCACGCCGCCCACGGCCAGGAACCGGATGTGGTTCAGGGGGCTGCGGATGGCCTTCAGGTACCCGGTGCCCAGCTCGCCGGCCGGGAACAGCTTGACGAAGTCGGCCCCGGCCCGGTGGGCGACCATGCACTCGGTGGGCGTCAGCGCGCCGGGCATCGAGACCATGCCCAGCCGGACGGTCTCGCGGATGACGTCCTCGTTGACGTCGGGGGAGACGATGAACTTGGCGCCGGCCTCGGCGGCGGCCCGGACCAGCTCCACGGAGGTGACGGTGCCCGCGCCCACCTCCATCCGCTCGCCCAGGGCGGCGGCCACGGCGCGGATGGCGCCGCCGGTCAGCTCCACGGCGTTGGCGGCGCTCTGGTCGAAGGTGACCTCCATGAGGCCGATGCCGCCGGCGGCCAGGGCCTCGGCCAGGCGGACGCAGTCGTCCCCGTAGACCCCGCGGACGATGGCGACAATTTTGCGCTGGAGAACTTTCTCGATGATGGCTTCTCTCATTCGATGAACTCCTTCCTCACTGCCGCCGTCCCCGGCGGCGTTCTGCTTCTATTGTAAGATAGAATCCCCAATCTCCGCAACTATTTTTAACGGCTCCAGCTCTTTTTTGGCCATTTTGTTCATCACGGCGTCGATTTCCTGGAAGGGAATTACATCCGATACAATCTTCCGCACCGGGAGCTTCCCCTGGGCCAGCAGGTCGATGCAGGCGGCGAAGTCCTCGGGGGTGTAGGCGTAGGAGCCGCGGATGGAGATCTCCCGGGTGACGATGCTCTGCATCCCGACGTCCACCATTTTGGCGGCGTTGCCGACCCAGACCACGCGGCCGCCGGCGGCCGTCAGGTCGATGGTCTGCTGGACGGTGGCGGACGCGCCCACGGCCTCCATGGCCACGTCAATCCGGTCCCGGAGCCCGAGCGCCTCCAGCTGACCCTCCAGGTCGCCGGCCGCGGGGTCGATGGCGGCGGTCGCGCCGTTCTGCAGGGCGGCGGCGCGGTGGGCCTCGGAGAGGTCGCTGACGACCACGGCCGCCGGCTTCTCCAGGGACAGGCACTGGAGAATCAGCTCGCCAATCGTGCCCGCGCCCACCAGCAGCACGTTCTTCCCGGCCACGGGGCGGGCCTCGGAGACGGCGTGGTAGGCCACGGCCAGGGGCTCGAGCAGCGCCGCGTCCAGGTCGGAGACGGTTTCCGGCAGGGGATAGACGTATTCGGCCTTGACGCAGATGTACTGGGTGAACGCGCCGTCCACGTCCAGCACGCCCAGGCCCCTGCGGTTGCGGCACAGGTGGGGCTTGCCCTGGCGGCACATCTCGCACTGGTGGCACGACTCGACCGGCAGCACCACGACCCGCTGGCCGGGCGCAAAGCCCCGGACGTCGCTGCCCGTCTCGGCCACGGTGCCGCTGAACTCGTGGCCCATAATCATCGGCGGGATCTTCCGGCCCGAAGCGCCGGTGTATCCGTGAATGTCGGAGCCGCAGATGCCGCAGTATTTGACCCGGATTTTCACCTCGTCCGCCGCGGGCGACGGCTCGGGCACGTCTACGACGCGCATCTGCCAGGGACCTTCATACATCCATGCTTTCATAAAGGGACGCCTCCTTATCCATAGTCCATGATTCGCTGTGCACACCACAGCAGAGAAAGGGTGTCTTGCAGCCGCGGGACGCCGCTTACGCTTTCCGGGCGAACTGCCGCAGCTTCTGCCGGGCGATTTCCACCACGGCCTCCCGGGCGCTGGCGATGGTCTCGTAGATGTCCCCCGACGTCGCCGCCCGGGTGCCCTTCAGGTAGGCCAGGCGGATCTCCGTGGCCACGTTGATTTTCCGGATGCCGCAGTCGATGGCCGTGTCGATGGCCTCCTCGTCCAGGCCGGAGCCGCCGTGGAGCACCAGGTGCGGCACCGCCTTGGGCAGGGCCTCGATGGACCGCAGCAGGTCGAAGTCCAGGTGGGGCTTCTCCTTATAAAGGCCGTGGGCGTTGCCGATGGCCACGGCCAGGGCGTCCACACCGACCCCGTCCAGGAAGGCCGAGACCTGGTCCACCGACACCTTCCCGCCGCTGCCGCCGCCGATGCCGTCCTCCGCGCCGCCGATGGCGCCCAGCTCGGCCTCCACCGAGACGCCCACGGCGTGGGCCGCGGCCACCACCTGGCGGGTGACGGCGATGTTCTCCTCCAGCGGCAGCCGGGAGCCGTCGTACATCACCGACGTGAAGCCGGCCCGGAGGCACTGGATGGTCTGCTCAAAGCTGGCGCCGTGGTCCAGGTGCAGCACCACCGGGACCGAGGTCTCCGAGGCCATCTGATGGACGGCCGCCGCCAGGGGCTTGAGCCGCCCGATGCGGATGGCCCCCTGGCCGACGGAGAGGATGACGGGCAGCTGTTCGGCCTCGGCGGCCATCAGCAGGGACTGGAGGATCTCCAGGTTGTCGATGTTGAACGCCGGCACGGCCGTCTTCTGCGGCGCGGCGGCGTCCAGGACGTCTTTCATCGGGACGAGGGGCATGGGGAATCTTCCTTTCTTTCGGTTTCATAGACGGAGCGGGCCAGGTCCTCGGTCCGCCGGAGGCCCGGCTTGGCGGCGCGGCCGCCGAGGGCCGTGCAGGTGAGGGCCGCGTAGGCGCTGGCCAGGCGGAGGGCCGCCTCGGGCCCGTCGCCGCGGCAGAGGGCGTAGAGCAGCGCGCCGTGGAAGTTGTCGCCGGCGCCGGTGGTGTCCAGGGCCTCCACGGGGCAGGCGGCAATCCGGTGCAGCGCCCCGTCCCAGAGGGCCACGGAGCCCTGGTCGCCGCAGGTGACGGCGGCCAGCCGGACGCCCAGCCGGGCGAACCGGCGGCAGGCGGCCTCGGGGTCCAGCCCCAGGCTCTTTTGGACGGTCTTGTCGTCGGGGACCAGGAGGTCGGACAGGCCGGCCAGGGCCTCGAGCGAGGGGCCGTCCAGGTTGCCGCCGTCCACCGACAGCTGCGCCTCCGGGCGCACCTCCCGGCAGCGCCGGGCCAGGGCGACCGCCTGGGGGCCGGTCATGCCGGCCAGGTGGACGACGTCCGCGCCGGCCAGCAGCTCCGGCGTCAGCAGGTCCGGGGCCAGACCCTGGACGCAGCCGCCGTAGTGGACGATGCAGCGCTTGCCGCCGGGCTCCACGAGAATGACGCTGAAGGCCGTGGGGCCGTCGAGGACCGGCAGGGACAGGGGCGCCAGGTCCAGGGCGGACAGGTCGCGCCCGACGGTTTCGCCGTTTTCGTCCCGGCCCACCGGGGCAATCAAGCCGCCCCGGCCGCCCAGGTCGGCAAAGGCCGCCGCCGCAGTGGCCGCCGGGCCGCCGCTGGCGGGCGTCACCCGCCGCGCGGCCAGCCGCCGGTCGCTGGCCGGGGGCTCTTCCAATTCCATGAGGATGTCCCGCGTGACGGTGCCCACAAACAGGCAGCGGCGGGACACGGGGTTCTCCATCCAGACACCTCCCACAGCGGCGTGTGCCGCCGGATTCTACAAGGAAGCGTACCATATCGCACAACAGATGTCAATCTTTACATAAGAATATAATCGTAATATAATAAACTATCCGCGCGATAAATGGAGATATATTTAGCATCTCCGGCGGATGGGGAGAAGCAGAGACAGGAAATGCTCACAAAGACAGAGAAGAGTTCGGAAATACACAGATTGCGAAACGAAAGGATTTGCGATATAGTCAAAGCATATCAAGTAACGGGGAAATGCTGGATGCGACGGGGTAAGGAAGGAATGTTATGCGGGTAGACAGACTCAACGCCATTGAACAGTATATTGTCAAGCATGGGACCGTCTCCATGGAGGAGCTGGTGTCCCATTTTCAGGTGTCCATGAACACCATCCGCCGGGACATCAACGAGCTGCTGGCCCGGGAGCACATCAAGAAGGTCTACGGCGGCGTGGCCATCAACGAGTCGCCGGTGCTGCCGTACGCCATCCGGGCCGTGAGCAACAGCAGCGCCAAGGAGCGCATCGGCCGCCTGGCGGCCGGGCTGGTGCGGGACGGGGACACGATTTTCCTGGACGCCGGCTCCACGACGCCGTACCTGCTGCCCTTCCTCAGCGAGCGGCGGGACGTGACGGTCATCACCCACAGCCTGATTGCCATGATACGGGCCTCGGAGTGCCAGCATCTGAACCTGATTGGCCTGGGCGGCGTGTTCAGCAACCGGACCTCGGCCTTTGCCAGCATCGCCACGGTGGAGGAGCTGACGAAGTTCCACATCCGCACCTCGTTCCTGGCGGCCACGGGCGTCTCGCTGGAGGCGGGGCTGACGAACGCCTCGTACCTGGATGCGGAAATCAAGCGCCGGGTGGCCCAGCAGGCCGAGCAGGTGGTGCTGATGGCGGACGGGTCCAAGTTTGACCACTCGGCCGTCCACAGCTTCTTCCCCTTCGAGAAGCTGACGGCGGTGGTGACCGACGAGCGCCCGCCGGAGAACTACGTCCGCCGGGCGTCGGAGGTGGGGATCCAGCTGCTCTGGGGCGACCGGGGCTGAGAAGCCGAACAGCGCAACGCGCCGCAGGACCGGAATGGTCCTGCGGCGCGTGTTCGGTTGGGGCGGCGTCAGGCCTCCCCGCCGAGCTGCTCGTCGGAGAGCAGCTCGCCCTCAACGGAGACGGTCACCACCCGCAGCGGGATCTGCTTCCCGCTGCGCTCGAGGGCCTGCTGCACGGCGAAGGTCAGTCCGCCGCAGCAGGGGACCTCCATCCGGGCCACCGTCACCGAGCGGATCTCGTTCTGCCGAAAGAGCTCGGCCAGCTTCTCGGCGTAGGGGGCGTGGTCCAGCTTCGGGCACGCCACCACCAGGGACCGGCCCCGCAGCAGCCGCTCGTGGAAGGCCCCGTAGGCAAAGGCCGTGCAGTCCGCGGCCACCAGCAGGTCGCAGTCCCGGAAGTACGGCGCGGCGGCCGGCACCAGCTGCAATTCCACCGGCCACTGGCGCAGTTGGGAGGGCTGTCCGCCGGGCGCCGCCGGCGCTGCCGGATCCGCCGTCTCCGGCCGGAACCGCACCCGGCTCCCCGGACATCCGCCGCCGGCCTGGGCCCGGCGGACCGCCGCCTCGTCGTAGGCCGCGGCCTCCCGCTCCACGAAGGTGATGGCTCCGGTGGGGCACGCCGGCAGGCAGTCCCCCAGGCCGTCGCAGTAGTCCTCCCGCAGCAGCTTCGCCTTGCCGTTCACCATCCCGATGGCCCCCTCGTGGCACGCCGCGGCGCAGGCGCCGCAGCCGTTGCAGGCGGCCTCGTCGATTTGGATGATTTTTCGCAACATTTTTCCGTCGCCTCCTTGACTTTGTGCGCCCATTGTAGCATAATGTCTCCGGTACATCTGTTGGATTTCCAACGCACTGAGGAGGGGATCCATGGAACGGTCGATTCTTGCCCAGTCCCCGCTGTTTGCCGGCATTGCGCCGGGGGACGTGGACAAAATGCTCACCTGCCTGGACATCCGCCGGCGGACGTATCCGCGGGACGCCTACATCTATACGGCCGAGGAGCCGCCCCGGGAGCTGGGCGTCGTGGTCAGCGGCAGCGTCTACCTCATCAAAGAGGACTACTGGGGCAACCGGGCCATCATCACCAAGGTGGCCGCCGGGGACATCTTCGGCGAGGCCTGCTCCTGCACGGCCGTCAAGGCCATGCCGGTGAGCGTGGTGGCGGCCGAGCGGAGCGAGATCCTCTTTCTCAACTACCGGAAGGTGACGACCACCTGTCCCAACGCCTGTCCCTTCCACGCGGCGCTGATTCAGAATATGCTGGGCCTCATCGCCCGGAAGAATCTGATGCTGACGAACAAGATCTCCCACCTGGTCAAGCGGACCACCCGGGAGAAGCTGCTCTCGTACTTCTCCGAGCAGGCGGAGCTGGCCGGCAGCAGCCGCTTCACCATCCCCTACAACCGCCAGGAGCTGGCGGACTACCTCTCGGTGGACCGCAGCGCCATGTCCACCGAGCTGGGCAAACTGCGGGACGAAGGGCTTTTGTCCTTCCGCAAGAACGAATTTACGCTATTATGACCAGAAAAAATGCCGGACTGTTTGAAATCCAACAGACGCGGCGGCAAGTTTGTGGTATCCTATGCGTATACAAAGGAGGAAACGCGACCCATGCATTGTGTAAAGAAAATTCAGGAAGATCTCTATTGGATTGGCGGCAGCGACCGTCGGCTGGCGCTGTTTGAGAACATTTACCCCATCCCGCGGGGCGTCTCGTACAACGCCTACGTGGTCCTCGACGAGAAGACCATCCTGCTGGACACGGTGGACCGCTCCGTCAGCGACCTGTTCTTCGAGAACCTGGAGCATGTGCTGTGCGGCCGGAAGCTGGACTACCTGGTGGTCAACCACATGGAGCCCGACCACTGCGCCACCATGGCCGAGGTGGTCCGCCGCCATCCCGAGGTGACCATCATCGGCAACTACAAGACCATCCCGATGATTCGCAACTTCTTCGACTTCGACGTGGACAGCCGCGCCATGGTCATCAAGGAGTTCGACACCCTCTGCACCGGCAAGCACACCTTCACCTTCGTCATGGCGCCCATGGTCCACTGGCCCGAGGCCATGGTCACCTACGACGTCACCACGAAGACCCTCTTCTCCGCTGACGCCTTCGGCACCTTCGGCGCCCTGGGCGGCAACCTCTTTGCCGACGAGGTGAACTTCGAGACCGAGTGGCTCGACGACGCCCGGCGGTACTTCACCAACATCGTCGGCAAGTACGGCACCCAGGTCCAGGCCCTGCTGAAGAAGGCCGCGACCATCGAAATCGACATGATTTGCCCCCTCCACGGCCCGGTCTGGCGGAAGAACATCGGCTGGTTCATCGACAAGTACCAGCACTGGAGCCGCTATGAGCCGGAGGAGACGGCCGTCATGATTGCCTACGGCTCCATCTACGGCAACACCGAGAATGCCGCGGAGATCCTGGCCTCGGAGCTGGCTGACCGGGGCGTGCGCAACGTGGCGCTGTACGACGTGTCGGCCACCCATCCGTCGGTCATCGTGGCCGAGGCCTTCCGGTGCAGCCACCTGGTCTTCGCCTCCAGCACGTACAACGCTGGCATCTTCTCCCCCATGGAGACGGTCCTCACCGACCTGGCCGCCCACAACCTCCAGAACCGCACCGTGGGCATCATCCAGAACGGCAGCTGGGCCCCCACCTCCGGCGACCTGATGCGCCAGAAGATTGCCTCGATGAAGAAGATGACCATCCTGGACGCCGCGGTGGACATCCAGTCCTCGGTCAAGGACGCCCAGCGGCAGCAGCTGCAGGCCTTGGCCGACGCCATCGTGGACTCCATGCCCAAGGCGCAGGTCATCGACCACAGCGAGCAGATTGAGCCCAACGCCTTCTTCAAGCTCAGCTACGGCCTGTTCGTCCTGACGACGAACGACGGCAAGCGGGACAACGGCTGCATCATCAACACCGTCACCCAGCTGACCGACACGCCCAAGCGGGTGACCATCGCGGTGAACAAGCAGAACTACACCCACGACACCCTGCGCAAGACCGGCGTCTTCAACGTCTCGGTTCTCAGCGAGGATGCGCCCTTCAAGGTCTTCCAGCAGTTCGGCTTCTGCAGCGGCCGCGACACGGACAAGTTCTCCGGCTTTGCCTACGCCGAGCGGAGCGAGAACGGCCTGCTGCGCCTCAACCGCTACGCCGACGCCTTCCTCTCCTGCAAGGTCATCGACAGCTACGACTACGGCACCCACACCCTGTTCGTCGCCGACGTCACCGAGGCCCGGGTCCTGAGCAACCAGCCGCCCATCACCTACGCCTACTACTTCGCCAACACCAAGCCGAAGCCCCAGCCGCCGGAAGAGGGCGTCACGGGCTGGGTCTGCAAGATCTGCGGCTACGTCTACGAGGGCGACGTCCTGCCGGCCGACTTCATCTGCCCCCTGTGCAAGCACGGCGCGGCGGACTTTGAGCGGCTGAAATAAGGAAAACTGCCCATACTGAATCCGGATACTAAATTTATCAGGAGGTCTTGACAATGAAGAAGTATGTCTGCGACGTCTGCGGCTACGTGTACGACGAGGCCCTGGGCGACCCCGACAACGGCATCGCGCCCGGCACCAAGTGGGAGGACCTGCCCGAGGACTTCGAGTGCCCCCTCTGCGGCGTGGGCAAGGACCAGTTCTCGGTGGAGGAGTAATTCCCCAACCGGGCTGGATTGAAATTCCAGTTGGCGCCTGCGGCGGACGCCGCAGGCGCCTTGCCGTTTTGCGGAGTAATCGAAAGGAGCAAGGTCAGATTGGCGATGTGGAAAGAGCGCTACCGCCTGGGGGTGGCGCGGATTGACGAGCAGCACCGGGAGCTGTTCCGGATGACCGAGGACCTGATACGGGCCGCCCGGGAGGGGGCCAGCCCGGAGGACTGCCGGAAGGCCCTGGGCTTCCTCAAGGACTACGTCGTCTACCACTTCCGGGACGAGGAGGCGTACCAGGCGGAAATCGCCTATGCGGACATCGACGCCCACCGGGCGGAGCACCGCCAGTTTACGCAGACGGTGCTGGACTATGAGAAGCGGCTCCACGACCGCGGCTTCGACCAGGCCATCCTGAAGGACCTGGCCGGCACGGTGACGGCGTGGCTCATCTACCACGTGGCCGACACCGACCAGCGGCTGGTGTCCGGGCCGGAGGCGGCGGGGGACGCCCGGCGCTTCCACCGCTGCGTGGACGTCTTCGCCCACAGCGCCCTGGAGGTCCTGGCGACCATGGCCGGCCTGCCGCTGGAGGGCGTCCGGCAGCAGGCGGCGGCCGGCGCGCTGCCCGGGGAGGTCTTCGTGGAAATCAGCCTGGTGGGGGACATCCCCGGGACGGCCGTGTTGGGCTTCAGCCGGCAGCTGGCGCTGCACCTCATCCGCGCCATGACGATGATGGAGGTGGACCGGCTGGACGAATTGGTCCAGTCGGCCCTGTGCGAAGTGACGAACATCGCCTGCGGCAACGCGGCGACGGTCCTGGCCGGACGGGGGATTGCCTGCGACATCCGCCCGCCGGCGGTGCGTCCGGCGGCCACGGCCGACGGCGGCCTCTCCGTGGCCGTGTGCACCGACGACCCGGAGCGGCAGCTGCTGCCGTAGGACGCCGCAATGCGAACAAGCCCCCGGGCAGCCTGGGCTGCCCGGGGGCCTTTGCGCCGCCATCCCCATATGTGCGCGCCAATCAATTTTTGCGCTCACAACCAATATTCCGCGGCCGTTCACCACTCTTCATAGCGGAATAGCACATAGTTTAGACTTTGGCTGACCGCAGCATACCCGATGGTTCCATGGTTCCACGTGCCTCGCCGGAATTGCTGGCTGAAAAAAATGTAAATTTGCAAATCCTCCGGCACCGTGTCGGAGGAAAAAAATTCCGTAAAATCGCTGAACGAACCATACTCGGCCCGGCTCGTATCCGATACGGGGCCGGACCAGACCGCACGCGCCCCCCAGCGGCGAAG
>CAJFNZ010000068.1 GCA_904395905.1 uncultured Oscillospiraceae bacterium
AGCGGCCCGGCAGCGGAATGCAGCCGGGCCGCTTCTCTGAGAAAACGAGAGAAGAGGATCCTTTTATGCCAACACGCGCCGCCGGAAACGGAACGTGGAATTTTTGGATGTCTCTACTCTACCGGGTAATTTTGAATGGGCTGTGAACGGTTTTTGAAGAATTGTGAAACGTTTCCTTAGTTTTTAGCTTCCGGCAGGGACAGCAGCGCCCCCCGGGGCGCCAGGTTGGTCATGCTCCGCAGGCTCACGGCCAGGGTGGAGAGGTTGTGGAGCATGGCCGACGTGGCCGGCGCCAGGACGCCCGCGACGCCCAGGAGAATCAGGGCCCCGTTGAACCCGATGACGAACCGGTAGTTGCCGCGGATCCGCGCCATGAGCCCGGCGGCAATCTGCCGCAGGGCCACCAGCTCTCGCAGGCTGTCGGCCGACACGGTGATGTCGGCGATTTCCCGGGCAATGGCCGCCCCGTCGCTGATGGCGATGCCCACGTCGGCCGCCGACAGGGCGGGGGAGTCGTTGATGCCGTCGCCCAGCATGATGACCGTCCGCCCCTGGGCCCGCTGGGCCTCCACGTACCGGGCCTTGTCCTCGGGCAGCACCTCGGCCTGGAACTCGTCCACGCCCACCTGGGCGGCGATGGCCGCGGCCGTGGGGCGGCTGTCGCCGGTGAGCATCACCGTCTTGGTGATGCCCAGGGCCCGCAGCTGGCCGATGACCTCGCGGGCCTCGGCCCGGAGGGGGTCCTCCACGCAGATGACCGCCGCCAGCTCCCCGGCGATGGCCAGGTACAGGTGGGAGCAGTGGTCCGGCAGGCTGTCGAACCGCGCCTGTTCCCCCGCGGGGATCCGGCAGCCCTCGTCCTCGAAGACGAAGTGGGCGCTGCCCACCAGGACCCGCTCGTCGCCGACGGTGCTGGCAATCCCGTGGGCCACCAGGTACTCCACCTTGGAGTGCAGCTCCTTGTGGTCCAGGCCCCGGTCTTTGGCGGC
This sequence comes from uncultured Oscillospiraceae bacterium, assembly GCA_904395905.1. GTDB lineage: Bacteria > Bacillota > Clostridia > Oscillospirales > Oscillospiraceae > Avoscillospira_A. The sequence continues at coordinate 990 of CAJFNZ010000068.1, forward strand.
CTGGACCACGGCGTTGGCCATGGAGTGGGGGAAGTGCTCCTCCAGGCAGGCCGCCAGCCGGAGCATCTCCGGCTCGGACCGGCCGCCGAAGGGAATCACCCGGGACACCGTGGGGCAGGCGTGGGTCAGCGTGCCGGTCTTGTCGAAGACGATGGTGTCGGCCTTGGCCACGGCCTCCAGGTACTTGCCGCCCTTGACGGTGGTGTGGTAGCTCCCGGCCTCCCGCATGGCCGACAGCACCGCCAGGGGCATGGCCAGCTTCAGGGCGCAGGAGAAGTCCACCATCAGCACCGAGACGGCCCGGAGCACATTCCGCGTCAGGCCGAAGGCCAGGGCGCTGCCGGCCAGGGTGTAGGGCACCAGCCTGTCGGCCAGGTTGGCGGCGCGGCTCTCGGCGGCGGACTTCAGCTTCTCCGACTGCTCAATCATCGCCACAATCTTGTCGTACCGGCCTTCGCCGGAGGCCTGGCGGACCTGGAGGACGCACTGGCCCTCCTCCACCACGGTGCCGGCGTAGACCATGGACCCGGGGCCCTTGGCCACCGGCACCGACTCGCCGGTCAGGGAGGCCTGGTTGACCATTGCCTCGCCGGACTCGAGGACGCCGTCGCAGGGGATGACGCCGCCCATGTAGACGGCGACCCGGTCCCCGGCGCGTATCTGGCTCAGGGGCGTCAGGACCTCCTGGCCGTCGCCGGTGCGGAGCCAGACCTTGTCGATGTTCAGGGACATGCATCGGGCCAGGTCGTCCACGGATTTCTTGTGGGTCCACTCCTCCAGCAGCTCGCCCAGGCCCAGCAGGAACTGGACCGAGCCGGCGGTGCCGAAGTCGCCCCGGGCCATGGAGATGCCGATGGACAGCCCGTCCAGCACCTCCACCCGCAGCTGCCGCCGGAGCAGGCACCGAAGGCCCCGGAACAGGTAGGGGGCCGAGCGGACCGCGGTGTAGGCGATTTTCCACGGCGAGGGCAGGAAGACCGTGCGGAAGGCCTTCCAGGCCACGGCGAAGACCAGCTTCTCCTGGTAGGCCCGGCTCAGGGCCCGGCCACTGTGGAGCGGCGCCAGGGCCTGGACGGCCTCGTCGTCGTAGGAGAACCGGGCCAGGGCCCGGAGGAGCGCCTGCCGTCCGCCCCGGTAGCGGACGATGGCGCAGGCGGTCCGCTCGTGGACCACGGCCTGCTCCACGCCGGGCTGGGCCTGGAGATAGGCCTCGAGCAGGTCGGCCTGCTCCAGGGTCATCCGCGCCGGCAGGGCCCGCACCCGCAGGCGGCCGGCGCTCTCGTGCAGGATTTGAATCTTCATGTTGCCTCCTGTCTTCTGCAAAGAGAGAGGGCCGCGGCTGCGGCCCTCGGTCTGTGTTACGCCTCGGAAGCGTCCTCCACGACGGCTTCGGCCTCCTGGGCGGCCCGCTGCTCGTTGAGGTCCTTGGCGGCGGCCAGCACGTCCGCGGCGTTCTCCTGCACCGTGGTCACCGTGCGCATCACCGAGTCCTTGGCCCGCAGGGCCGCGGCGGTCACATGGGTGTAGGCCTTCTTGGCGTCCTTGCTGGAGAGCAGCTTCACGCCGGCCGTGCCGAACAGCACGCCGCCGGCAAACAGCGCCAGCTTCTTGTAGTCCATCATTGCGTTTCCATCCTCCTGTGTCACTTGTGCTTGTAGCCCGTAATCATCACCATGACCATACAAATCACGGCGCCCCAGGCCCAAAAGCGATGCTGCTTCAAGAACGACACCTCCTCATGACTGGGTCGGCTGTCTTTGCATTGCATTAGAATACCACAGAATTTCAGTCATGTCCCACGGAATCGGACGGGGAATCGTCGGTTTTAGACATTTTTTGCCCGGCTCTGCCGGCGGTACTGGGAAGGGGTCATCTGGAACTGGGCCTTGAAGGCGACGCCGAACTGGCTCGTGCTGCCGTAGCCCACCTCGGCGGCCACCTGGGCCACGGAGCGGCTGGTGGTGCTGAGCAGGTCGGCGGCGTGCTGCATCCGGCATTCCCGCAGCCAGCTGTGGATGGGCTTGCCGTAGAGGGTCCGGAAGCAGCTCTTGAGCAGCGTGGAGGACAGGTGGAACCGGCGGCAGAGGGCTGCGATGGTCAGCGGCTCGTCCAAATGGGCCGCCATGTAGCTGCGGACCTGCCGGACCGTCTGGACCTGGTGGTCGTCGTAGTAGCCGGCCACGGCCTGCTGGGGAAGCCGGACGCTGCGGCAGCCCAGCAGGTACAGCAGCTCCAGGGCCTTGAGGACGCAGTACTGCCCCTGCTCGTCGGGAGGGAGCTTCTCCAGCTCGGCGAAGGCCGCGTCGGACCAGGGCGTCTCGCCCACCGACGCGAAGCCGCCGCGGCGGCGCAGCAGCGCGTCGGGCGTCGGCGCCTCCTGGGGCTGCCAGCCCAGCAGGGCGCCCAGCCGCTCCAGGGACGATTGGGCGGCGTCGGTCTCCACCGAGACCAGGATGCCGCTGAAGCGGCGGCCCGGAGCCAGCAGCTCGCGGACCTGGGCAAGCCCGGAAATCAGCAGCAGCTCTCGCCCGCCCACCGGGACCGTCCGCCCGTCCGCCAGGGCCACCTGCGCCCTGCCGGCCAGACAGAACAGCGCCTCCAGGCGGCCGGGGCTGGGGTGAAGGGCAGTCCGCTCCGGCAGCGTGCCGTCAAAGCGGCTGACCCGGATGCCCGGCTGGGTCTCCTGGCGGCGGTAGGCCTCCGGCTGGGTGGCCGCGGCAGCGGCAAGCATTGAATCGAGCATGGAATCACCTGCGGTTCTAGGGAATTAGTTTTTACTAACTGTGGACGATGAAAAAACGCGCCGCCGGCGGGCGCAGGGGGTTAGATGCTTCTAACTAAGATGTAAGATACCACAGCCTTTCGGAAAATGCAAGCCCCGCCGCAAAAAAACCGCCGCCGCCCGGAGGGGATTGCCGGGGACGGGCTGCGGCGGCTTTGCATCGAGTTTACAAAAATGTTACAGATTACCCCTTGACGTTTCAGGTTTCCGGGCGTATCATTATGTTAATCAAAAACAAGAAAGGAGGATGCAGATGTTCCAGAATACCCGTCCGGATGTGGACGATTTGATTTTCGGCAGTGAAGATGACTGTGTTACCGTCAGCAGTAAATAACGCCGGAGGGAAGTCCAGGGCAGCGGCTGGCCCTGGTATTTTTCTGCCCTTTTTTGCGAAACTGCGCGGCAGGACCGCAGTGGCGGCGCGCTGCCGGAAACGATGTGCTACTGCGTTGCGAGGATGCAGGTGCTCGAGGAAATCTCGTCGGCGTCCTTTTCCAAGTCCTTCAGGATTGCCTGGCACCCGTCGAGGTTCTGGGCGATGGTATAAATGGCGCACTCGGGACATACGCCGTCGGGCGTGCCGGTATACCAGGCGCAGTTTGGGTTGCAGAGCGCCATATCGGGCTTCAGCGGGCAGTACATGGGTTCACCCCCTTTATCGAGCAGATGCGGCTGGCGCGCCCTTTGGGGCGCGCCAGCCGCGTTGTCGGCCTCGTTCAGTTGAGGATCCGCCGGGCGGCGGCGAAGTGGCTGTAATAGTAGCCGGAGGTGACCGAGTCCACGGTGACGCCGCGGGTGGAGTTGGCGGCGTGGACCATGCGGCCGTCGCCGATGTAGATGCCCACGTGGGTAATCCAGTCGCTGGACGAGTAGGTGTTGGAGAAGCACAGCAGGTCGCCGGGCTGCAGCTCCTGGAAGGAGACGGCCGTGCCGTTGTTCACCTGGTCGTCGGCGACGCGGTTGATGGAGTAGCCGAAGTGGGCGTAGACGTACCGGGTGAAGCCGGAGCAGTCGAAGACCGTCGGGCCGTTGCCGCCGAAGACGTAGTCGCAGCCCACGAAGCTCAGGGCGTAGCTGACCAGCTCGGCCGCCTCGCCGGTGGCCGCCTCGGCCTCGGCCGCGGCAATCATCTCCTGCATCTCCTCTTCCGTAATCCAGTCGGTCTGCATGAACTGGTCGGCGTTCTTGTAGCACCGCAGGAACATCACCAGGGCCTCCTGGCGGCTGGTGGAGCCGGTGGGGTTCAGGTACCAGTAGTCGCCGATTTTCGTCCCCTGGACCAGGCCCAGGCCCACGACCTCCTGGGTGGCCTCCTCGGCCCAGTCGCCCACCTGGTAGCGGTCCACGAAGTCGGACAGGTAGTCGGTCGTCAGGTGGATGGGCATCCCGATGCAGGCGTTCAGGTTCGAGAGAATCATGAAGAACTCCTGGCGGGTGAGCAGCTTCTCCGGCTGGAAGGTGCCGTCGCTGTACCCGGAGACGATGCCGATTTCGTAGGCCGCGCAGATGAGCGGGTCGTCGGTGTCGGTGAAGTAGTCGGTGCGGTTGGGCATGGGGACGTTGCCCGTCAGCTTCTCATAGGCGGAGGTGGCGATGTAGCACATCTCCATGCGGTTGATGTCCTCGCCCATGTCGGCCTCCTGCATGACCTCGGGCAGGATGCCCAGCAGATTGGCCTCGTTGAGGCTGGACACGGCCCAGTCGCTGGCGTTCACAAAGGCCCCCGCCGGCAGGGCCAGGGCCAGAAGCGAAGCGAGGGTCAGCAGCAGCGCCGTCAGGCGCCGCCCGGTGCGGTGGGTGTTCACAGTTGTTCCTCCTCCAATTCGATGCCCACAGGGCAGTGGTCCGAGCCGTAAATCTCACTGTAAATCGGGGCCGCCGTCACGGCGCCGGCGATGCGGTCGGACACCAGGAAATAGTCGATGCGCCATCCGGCGTTGTTCTTCCGGGCGTTGAACCGGTAGCTCCACCAGGAGTACGCCCCGGTGGCGTCGGGGTGGAGATGGCGGAAGGTGTCGGTGAAGCCGGCCGCCAGCAGCTCGGAGAACTTGCCCCGCTCCTCGTCGGAGAAGCCGGCGTTGCCGCGGTTGGGGCCGGGGTTCTTCAGGTCCATCTCCTGATGGGCCACGTTCAAGTCGCCGCAGGCCACCACGGGCTTCTCGGCGTCCAGGGCCCGGAGCCGGGCGCGGAAGGCGTCGTCCCAGGCCATCCGGTGGTCGATGCGCTTGAGCCCCTCCTGGGCGTTGGGGGTGTAGCAGGTGACCAGGTAGAACTTCGGGAACTCCAGGGCGAGGAAGCGGCCCTCGGTGTCCAGCTCCGGCACCCCCACGCCGTACTGGACCGAGAGCGGCGTCCGGCGGGTGAAGACGGCCGTGCCGGAGTAGCCCTTCTTTTCGGCGTAGTTCCAGAACTGCTCGTACCCCGGCAGTTCCAAATCCAGCTGGCCGGCCTGGAGCTTCGTCTCCTGGAGGCAGAAGCACTCGGCGTCCAGCTCCCGGAACGCGGCCAGGAAATCCTTCTGGAGGCAGGCCCGCAGGCCGTTGACGTTCCAGGAGATGAGTCGCATGGGATTCCGTCCTTCCTTTTGGCATATGTAACCGTATTGTAACAGATTGTGACCGATTCTGCAACCGCTTTCGGCAGATTCTGTGCAGTTGTAAAATCTGCCGGCCCGTGCTATAATGAGACCCATGAAAGTTCGTGTATGTTTATCCATTTTGTCCTGCAAACTGGCCAGGTTCGCGCTGCGGCTCCTGGGCAGGGGAGGGACGGACTTCCCGGGCCGGGTGGCCCTGAAGGTCTGCCCCTCCGTGCTGGGGACGCTGGCAGAGGGCGTGACGGCCATCGTCGTCACGGGCACCAACGGCAAGACCACCACCTCGCGGATGATTGAGCAGGCCTTGACCGATTCCGGAATCTCCTTCTTCGCCAACCGCTCCGGCGCCAACCTTCTCAGCGGCGTCACGGCGGAGTTCGCCATGCACGCCTCCCTCACCGGCCGCTGCCGGTACCCCTATGCCCTGATTGAGGCCGACGAGGCCGCGTTCAAGGCCATCAGCCGCTATCTCCGGGTGAAGGCGGTGGTGGTGACGAACGTCTTCCGCGACCAGCTGGACCGCTACGGCGAGGTGACCCACACCCTGGAGAACATCCGCATCAGCATCGCCAACTGCCCCGGCGCCACGCTGTGCCTCAACGCCGACGACTCCCTGTCCCGGTCCCTGGCCGATCAGGTGGACAACCCCGTCCTCTACTACGGCGTCAACACCCCCATTTACGCCCACCGGGTGGCCGAGCTGTCCGACGCCCCGTACTGCATCCGCTGCAAGCACGAGTACGTCTACGACTACGTCACCTACGGCCACCTGGGCGGCTACCGCTGCCCCCACTGCGGCTACGGCCGGCCGGCGCCGGACGTGGCCGTCACCGAGGTTCTCTCCACCGACACCGAGGGCTCCCGCGTGGCCGTCGAGGCCGACGGCCGGCGGTATGAGGCGGAGATCCATCTGCCCGGCGGGTACAACATCTACAACGGCTGCGCCGCCATGGCCTGCGGCAAGGCCCTGGGGCTGGACCTGGGCACGGTGGCCGCGTCGCTCTCCACCTTTGCCTGCGGCTTCGGGCGGATGGAGAAGTTTGAAATCCGCGGCGCGAGCCTCCGGATGATTCTCATCAAGAACCCGGCCGGCTGCAACCAGGTGCTGAACTTCCTGACGAACACCCGCGAGCCGTCGGTGTTCGTGGTCTGCCTCAACGACCGGGCCCAGGACGGCCGCGACGTCAGCTGGATCTGGGACGTGGACTTCGAGCAGGTGGCCGCCATGGGCGAGAATCTCCACCGCCTGCTGGTCTCGGGCATCCGGGCCGACGACATGGCCCTGCGGTTCAAATACGCCGGGGTGCCGGCGGAGAAGCTGGAGGTCGTCCGGGACTACGGCGCGCTCCTGGAGCGGTGCGTGGCCCAGGACAAGCCCGTCTACATCATGCCCACGTACACGGCCATGCTGGACCTGCGGGAGAAGCTGAGCAAGACCTACGGCTTCAAGGAATTCTGGCAGTAGGAGGGGCCCATGGAACTGAAACTCTACCATCTCTACCCGGACGTGCTGAACCTCTACGGCGACCGGGGGAACGTCCTGTGCATGGAGCAGCGGCTCCGGTGGCGGGGCATCGACGTGACGGTGGCCGGCGTGCCGGTGGGGGAGCCCCTCCGCGGCGCCGACGGGGACCTCTTCTTCATCGGCGGCGGCCAGGACTTCGAGCAGGAGGTGCTGCTGGAGGACCTGGCCGGCGGCAAGGCCGCCGAGGTCAAGGCCGCGGTGGAGGACGGCAAGCCCTTCCTGGCCATTTGTGGAGGTTACCAGATGCTGGGGAATTTCTACCGGACCTGGGACGGCGTCCAGTGCGACTTCATCGGCGCGCTCGACCTGTACACCGTCGGCTCCGAGAAGCGGATGATTGGCAACTGCCTGTTTACCTGCGACGACCTGGGCGGGGCCGGCCTGGTGGGCTTTGAGAACCACTCCGGGAAGACGTACCTGGGCAGCTCGGTCAAGCCCCTGGGGAAGGTCCTCTCGGGCTACGGCAACAACGGCGAGGACGGGCTGGAGGGCGCCCGGTACCGCAACGTGTTCGCCACCTATTCCCACGGGCCGCTGCTGCCGAAGAACCCGGCGTTCTGCGATTTGCTGCTGCGCACGGCCCTGGAGCGGAAGTACGGCCGGGCGGAGCTGGCGCCTCTGGACGACACCCTGGAGGAGAACGCCCACCGGTATATGGAACAGCGGCTGCGCAAGCAGCCCTAGCGCCGGCCGGCGGCGGCCGGAAGAAAAAGGAGCGTCTGGATCCATGAAGTATCGAACCTTGGGCCGCACGGGCCTGCAAATCAGCGAAATCGGCATGGGCTGCGAGGGCTTCCTGGAGAAGCCTCAGGCGGAGGTGGAGGCCCTGGTCAACCGGCTGGAGGAGGCCGGCGCCACCGGGCTGGACCTCTACGCCCCCAACCCCCAGTTCCGGTCGGGCCTGGGCGAGGCCCTGCGGGGGCGGCGGGAGAAGTTCTGCCTCCAGGGCCACCTGTGCGCCGTCTGGCACGACGGCCAGTACAAGCGGACCCGGCAGATGGACGAGGTCCGCCGCGGCTTCGACGACCTGCTGACGCGGCTGGGCACCGACCGCCTGGAAATCGGCATGATTCACTACGTGGACTCCCCGGAGGACTGGGAGACCGTCAGCCAGGGGCCGGTCCTGGACTACGCCCGGCAGCTGAAGCGGGACGGGGTCATCGGGGCCGTGGGCCTGAGCAGCCACAACCCCCAGGTGGCCCGGGCCGCCGTGGAGAGCGGGGCCGTGGACGTGCTGATGTTCAGCATCAACCCCTGCTACGACCTGCTGCCGGCCACCGAGAACGTCGAGGAGCTCTGGAACGAGAAAAACTACGAAAAGCCCCTGGTGAACCTGCACCCGGAGCGGGCGGCTCTCTACGAGGCCTGCCAGCGGCTGGGCGTGGGCATCACGGTGATGAAGGCCTTCGGCGGCGGCGATTTGCTCAGCGCCCAGCTGTCCCTGGCCGGCCGCGCCCTGACGCCCTGGCAGTGCCTCCACTACGCCCTGACCCGGCCGGCGGTGGCCTGCGTGATGTCCGGGGCCCGGAACCTCCGGGAGCTGGACGAGAGCCTGGCCTACGAGACGGCCTCCGAGGCCCAGCGGGACTACGCCGAGGCCTTCGCCGCCCTGCCGAAAATCAGCTGGGAGGGCCACTGTATGTACTGCGGCCACTGCGCCCCGTGCCCCCAGGCCATCGACGTGGCCACGGTCCTGAAATTTTACAGCCTGGCCCGGGCCCAGGGGGCCGTCCCGGAGACGGTCCGGGAACACTACGCCGCCCTGAAGGCCCACGCCGCGGACTGTGTGGCCTGCGGCGCCTGCGAGAAGCGCTGTCCCTTCCATGTGCCGGTAATCGCACAGCTGCAAGAGGCGGCCGCCGTGTTCGGCCGCTGAGCGGCCTTTCCCAGGACAAGGAGCGAAGATGACCGATACGAGATTGGCAGCCCAGGCGGTTGCGGAAGTGAAAAAGGTGATTGTCGGCAAGGACGCCGTCCTCATCAAGGTCCTGCTGGCTGTTCTGGCCGGGGGCCACATCCTCCTGGAGGACATCCCCGGCGTGGGGAAGACCACCATGGCCCTGGCCTTTTCCCGGGCCCTGGGCCTCCGCTACGGACGGGTGCAGTTCACCCCCGACGTGATGCCCTCGGACCTGACGGGCTTTTCCATGGTCAACCGGGAGACCGGGAAGCTGGAGTACCAGCCCGGGGCCCTGCTGTGCAACCTGTTCCTGGCCGACGAGCTGAACCGCGCCACCAGCCGCACCCAGTCGGCCCTGCTGGAGGCCATGGAGGAGGGCCAGGTGACCGTGGACGGCGTCAGCCATCCGGTGCCCCAGCCGTTTCTGGTCATCGCCACCCAGAACCCGGTGGGGGCCTCGGGCACGCAGCTGCTGCCGGATTCCCAGATGGACCGGTTCATGCTGCGGCTGACCATCGGCTACCCCCAGCCCCAGGACGAGCTGGAGCTGCTGCGCCGCAAGGGCCACGGCGGCGGCCTGGCGTCTGTGCGCCAGGTGCTCTCCCACGAGGACCTGCTGGCCCTGCGGGAGGCCGTGGCGGAGATCCACATCGACGACGAGGTGCTCGACTACATGGTCCGCCTGGTGGGGGCCACCCGGAGCCACCCGCGGCTTCTCCAGGGCGGCAGCCCCCGGGCGACGCTGGCCCTGGCTGCGGTCAGCCGGGCCTACGCCTTCCTCCACGACCGGGACTACGTGGTGCCCGACGACGTGCGGGCCATGTTCCGGGACACCGTGACCCACCGGCTGATTCCCGCCGCCGGCGGCATGGCCGAGTGCGCCGCCGCCGTGGGAGAGATCCTCGCCCAGGTGCCGGCGCCGAAGATCCGCTGACATGGCGAGGCGGCAAATCTTCTACTGCCTGGTGCTGGCCGGGGCCTTTTTCCTCCAGGTGTACACGACGCTGTACCTGGCGGCCTTCCTGCTCGCCCTGACCCTGGCGCTGCCCCTGGTCTCCCTGGTGATGAGCCTGCCGGCCATGACCGGCTGCCGGGTCCGGGTGGCCGCGGAGACGCCGGCCGTCCCCCGGGGCGGCGAGGCCTGCTGGGCGGTGGACGTGGAAAACCGCCGGCGCCTGCCGCTGGCCCGGATTTCCGTCTGGCTCCGCCTGGAGAACCGCCTGACGGGCCGGGAGGAAACGCGCCGGGTGCGGCTGTCGGGGGCCTCGTCGCCGGTGCGGCTGCGGCTGCCGGCGGACACGCGCCACTGCGGCCTCCTGGCCTGCCGGGTGGAGCGCGTACAGGTCTGCGACGGCCTGGGCCTTTTCACCTGGAGCCGGCGGCGCGGCCCCGGGGCCCTGCTGCCGGTCCTGCCCCACGCCGGGGAGGCCGAGGAGCTGCCCCGGCTGGAGGAGGAAGCGGCGCGGCAGCCGGTCCTGCGGGTGCGCCCCGGCGGCGGCGCGGCGGAGGACTATGATTTGCGCCCCTACCGCCCCGGGGACCCGGTGCGGCAGATCCACTGGAAGCTCTCGAGCAAGCGGGAGGAGCTGGTGCTCCGGGAGATGCTGGAGACCGTCCGGCCGCCGCTGGAGCTGAAGGTCTGCCACGTGGGCGGCCCCCGGGTGATGGACCGGGAGCTGGACCGGGTGTACACCCAGTGCCTGACCCTGCTGGAGCGGCAGCGGCCCCTGGTGGTCTCCTGGCTGCAGCCGGTGACCGGGGAGCTGCGGCGGTATCCCGTGGGCGGCCGCCGGGAGCTGGACCGGTGCCTGGAGGCGCTGCTCAGCGACCCGGCGCCCCGGGAGGGGGCGTCCCTGGCGCCGCCGGCGTCCGGAACGGAGAGACGGGAGGAGGGCGCGCCATGAGCCGCAGGAAACGGCTGGAGCGGACCCGGCCGCCGGCGGCCGGGGTCCCCCTGCGCCTGGCCGCCGACGGCGCCGTGCTGCTGCTGGTGCTGACCGGGCTGCTGTTCTCCGTGACCTCGGCCTACGGCCTGGAGGTGTCGGGCCGCGGCCTGCTGGGGACGGCCCTGGTGCTGACGGCGCTGGTCCTGCTCCTCTATGAGCTGCCCCGGCGGCGGTGGGTGGTGGCCGTCGCCTATGGCCTGGTTTATGTCTATCTGGGCTGGCACTATCAGGACGCCCTGGTGGCCGGGGCCTGCCTGGCCGCCGACCGGGTGCTCCAGGCGCTGGACATCGCCCTGCGGGTGGATTCGGTCTGGATGACCGGCGGGCCGGCAGAGCTGCTGTGGTTTCTCTCCATGGCGGCGGCGCTGGTGTGCCTGCCCCTGGGCTGGGCCGTCATCCGGGGCCGGTCGGCAGCGCTGACCGCGGCCCTGACGGCCCCGTGGCTGGTGCCGGCGCTGGTGGTGGAGCGGATGCCCGCCTGGCTGCCGCTGATGACCCTGGTCGCCGGCTGGTGCGTGCTGCTGCTGGCCGGCTTCAGCGGACGGGAGGACGGGGCCGGCGGCGCCCGGTACATCCTGGTGTGCCTGCCGGTGACCGTCGCCCTGCTGGCCCTGCTGACGGCCCTGCTGCCCCGGTCGGGCTACGTGCAGCCGGACTGGACGGCCTCGGTCCGCGGCACCCTCCAGGACACGGCCCTGGGCTTTGTGGGCAGCGGCGGGCCGCTGGGGGCCGTGGCCTCCCTGGTGTCCGGCGGGGACCAGGTCAGCGTCCGCCTGGACGACGCCGGCCCCCGGGACTTCCAGGGTCGGGTGGTGCTGGAGGTGGAGAGCGACTACGCCGGACGGGTCTACCTGCGGGGCACCTCCTCGGCCGTCTACACCGGCGCGGCCTGGGAGGCCCTGAGCGACGAGGTCTACGCCGAAATCGGCCTGACCGAGGGCGCGGCCGTCGATTCCCTCAACGGCTATGAGCCGCTGAACTTTCCGGCCATGACCACCTCGGGCCAGCCCTACTACGAGATGACCATCACCTATCCCGCCTCCCTGGCCGGCTGGATGTACACCCCCTACCAGCTGACCACAACGCCGGCGGAGATCTCCGACGTGACCTTCGTCCACGACTCCCACCTGGAGCGGCGGCTGGGCGTCCGGGAGAAGAACCTCTTTTTCAACCCCGAGGCCCTGCCCAACCCGTGGCTCACGGGCCAGCAGACCTGGGACGCCGCCGAGGCCGAGGCCAACTACCGCGCCTTCGTCTACGAGCACTATCTCGACGTGCCCGCGGGCCTGGAGGAGACGCTCCAGCAGTGGTACGACTACGTGGACAGCCTGGTGGACTACGAGGACCTGGACCTGGTGGGGGTGCCGGGGCCCAGCGGGCCCTACCACTACGCGCTGCAGATGACGCAGCTGGCGGCGGAGATGCTGCGGGTGTCCACTGCGTACGACCTCGGGGCGGACTACACCCCCGAGGAGGCGGACTTCGTGGACTACTTCCTCAATGAGAGCCGCACCGGCTACTGCGTCCACTACGCCACCGCCGGCGTGCTGATTCTGCGGGCCTGGGGAATCCCGGCCCGGTACGTGGCCGGCTACACGGTGGAGATCCCCGAGAGCGGCAGCGCCCGGGTGCTCGACTCCGACGCCCACGCCTGGGTGGAGATCTACCTGGACGGCTACGGCTGGTACCCCATGGAGATGACGCCGTCGGCGGGCACGGGGATTCCCAACCAGTTCCCCATGGTCCAGGCCGACGAGGCGGCGGAGGAGGAGCCGGCGCAGGAGACGCCGGAGACGTCCGACACGCCGGCGGAGACGCCCGACGAGCCGGCCCCGGAGCCGGAGACGCCCGCGGAACCGGAGCCCGATGCGGCCGCTCCGGAGGCGGAGGCCGGCAGTTCGCCGGGCCCCGCGTGGTTCCTGTGGGCGGCGCTGGCGCTGCTGGTGGCAGCCGTGCCGGTCCGGGCGGCCTGGAAGCGCAACCGCGCCCGGCGGCGGCTGGAGGACCGGGACGCCAACCGGGCGGTCATCGCCGCCTACAACCGGCTGGAGGCCCTGCGTCCCTGGGGTGCCGACCCCGACGGCGCGGTGGGACGATTGGCAGAGAAGGCAAAATTCAGCCAGCACCGGCTGGACGACGGGGAGCGGCAGGACGCCCTGGCGGCGGCCGCCGCCGAGGAGGCCCGGGTCAAGGACGGCCTGCCCCGGTGGAAGCGGTGGCTGCTCCGCTGGGTCCTGGGCCTCTAGGCGCTTGCCGGACGCTGCGAGGACGGGAAAGGAGCTGCGATATGAGACGTGTGTTTGGCCAGGTGGGCCGCCTGAAGCCGGAGATGATTGACGAATACCGCCGCCTCCACCGGGAGGCGGTCCACGGGCCCCAGTGGGCCGGCGTCCTGGAGACCATCCGCCGGTGCCATCTGGAGGACTACGCCATTTTCCTGCTGGGCGACGTGGTGTTCAGCTACTTCGTCTACACCGGCGACGACTATGAGGCCGATATGGCCGCCATGGCGGCCGACCCGGTGACCCAGGCCTGGTGGACCCACACCCACCCCTGCTTCGCCCAGTACGACCCCCGCTGGCCGGAGCCCTTCTATGTGGACATGGAGCAGATTTTCCGAATGGATTAACAGACAGGCAGCGTGCCGAGGTGTTCGGCACGCTGCCTGTTTTGTGGTTATGGCTGGCGGGTGGCGTAGAAGTCCGGCAGCTCGGCGCGGATTTTCGCCTGGAGGCGCTTCAGGTCCCGGAAGGTGTCGGGCCGCTTGGACGGGTCCCGCAGCAGAGCCGAGGGATGGAACAGGGCCGTCATCCAGATGCCGCCGTGCTCCACCCAGCGGCCGTGGTCCCGGGTGATGCGGAAGTCCCGGTCAATCAGCCGCATGGCGGCGATGCGCCCGAGGCAGACGAGGATCCGCGGCCGCAGCAGGGCCGTCTGCCGCCGGAGGTAGCCGATGCAGGCGTCCTGCTCCGTCTCCAGCGGGTCGCGGTTCCGGGGCGGGCGGCACTTGACGATGTTGGTGATGTAGCAGTTGCGGCGGCTCAGGTCGATGATCGAGAGCATCTCGTCGAGCAGCTGCCCGGCGGGGCCCACGAAGGGCTCGCCCTGGAGATCCTCATGCTGGCCCGGCCCCTCACCCACGAAGAGAATCGGGGTGTCCTCGGGGCCGACGCCGAAGACGACGCTGTGCCGGGTGGCGGCCAGCGGGCAGCTCTGGCAGGCCAGGCAGGCCTGGCGCAGCTCCTCCATGGTCATGGCGCTCACTCCTCCCGGTCCCGGCCGCCGGGGAAATCGATAATCTGGCGGTTCCGGCGGCGCTCCCGATCCAGGCGGCGGCGCTTGCGGCGCCGGGCCCGGCGGACGTTGTTGATGACCAGGTACAGCACGAACAGCAGCACCACGGCCAGAATCAGAAGCAGCCAGAAGTGGTCGGCGATGAAGGAACCGGTGGTGGCCGCCGAGGCCGCCAGCTCCGAGCGGAGGGTGTCGGTGATGGCCACCAGCTGTACGGTGCCCAGGTCGGTCCCCTGGTAGCGGACCGTCACGGTGCCCAGGACGTCCCCCTCATAGACGGGGGCCTGGACCCCCTGGGGGGAGGTCAGCTGGATGTCCAGCTCCACCTGGGCCTCGTCGTAGCCGATGGGCATGACGGCCGTGATGGCCTCGCTGGCGGCCACCACGGCGGCGTCGGAGCCGGCGGACATGAAGACCGGCACCTCCGTGACCGGGTTGGCCTCCAGGACGGTGGCGAAGGCGAAGTTGTCAAAGCCCCACTCGAAGAGGTCGCGGGTTTCGGTAAAGCTCTGGGTCTCGATGGAACCGTCCTCCAGCTCCACGTCCGAGGCGCCGCAGACGACCGACAGCAGGTGCAGATCCGAGTCCGGCCGCTGGGCCGTGGAAATCAGGCACCGGCCGGCCGGCGTGGTGAAGCCGGTCTTGACGCCGGCCGCGTATTCATAGTAGTACTGGGTGTTGGGCGTCTCCAGCAGGTTGGTGGTGAACAGCTCCCGCTCCTCGGAGAGGTTGGTGGCCGGCACCGTGTGGGTCACGGTGGAGGTGATGGTGCGGAAGGTCTCGTTTTTCAGCGCTTCGGTGGCAATCAGGACCAGGTCCCGGGCGGTCGTATAGTGGTTTTCGTCGTGGAGGCCGTGGGTGTTGGCGAAGTGGGTGTTGGTGCAGCCCAGGGCTGCGGCCTCCTCGTTCATCATGGCCACAAAGGCCTCCACCGACCCGGCCACGTATTCGGCCGCCACGTTGCACGCCTCGTTGGCCGAGGAGAGCATCATGCAGTAGAGCAGCTCCTCCACCGTCAGCTGCTCGCCGGCCAGAAGCCCGGCGGTGCTGCCGGCGATGTCCAGGTTTTGGAGGGCGGTCTCCGACACCGTGACGACGTCCGTCAGGTTCCCGTGTTCCAGGGTCAGCATACAGGTCATAATCTTGGTCATGCTGGCTGGGTAGACCTGGACGTCGGCATTCTGCTCCAGCAGGGACTGCCCGTTGCTCAGCTCCACCAGCATGGCGGCCGTGGCCTGGACCGTGTGGCTGGGCGCCGCGCCGGAGGTGTCGGCCGTCCCGTCGGCGGCGGCCGCCGCTGCGGACGGCGCCAGCAGCGAGACCAGCAGGGCGGTCGCCAGCAGCAGATACAGCAGTTTCGTCTTTTTCATATGTCACCCCGTGAAAACCCGCCGCGGCCGTTGCGCCGGCCAGGACGGCTGTGGTATACTGATATGAGAACGGCCGCCTCCAGGGCGGAGGCGCGGTTGGAAGAACCCGGCGGCAAGGCCGCCCGGTTCCCTTAATGATAGCAGTTTTTTTCGGTTATGTCAACGAAAGGAGGGGCCGGCCGTGAAGGGCGTCCGGGCGGAGTGGCTGCTGGTGGCCGTGACGGCGGTGCTGGCGGCGTTCACCGGCGGGTATTTTGTCGGCCGCGCCACGGCCACGCCCGACGGCACGGCGGCGGTGATTGTCCAGCGGCAGCCGGCGGCCTCGGAGGCGGCGGAGGAGGTCCCGCCGGAGGCGGCCGAAGCGGCGCCCGCAGAGGCGCCGGAGCCGGTGGACCTGAACACCGCGGACCTGGCCGACCTGATGGCCCTGCCGGGCATCGGCGAGACCCTGGCCCAGCGGATCCTCGACTATCGGGAGACCGAGGGGCCCTTCACCGACCCGGAGGAACTGCTGGAGGTCAGCGGCATCGGCCCGGGGCGGCTGGAGGCGCTTTTGGAATTTGTCTGCGTGGGGGAGTGAACCGTGAAAATTTTAGTGGTGGACGACGAGCAGCTGCTGGTCAAGGGCATCAAGTTCAACCTGGAGAACGACGGCTACCAGGTGCTGACGGCCTTCGACGGGGAGGAGGCCGTGGAGACGGCCAAAAAGGAGCCGGTGGACCTCATCATCCTCGACCTGATGATGCCCCGGCTGGACGGCCTGGGGGCCTGCCGGAGGATTCGGGAGTTCTCCAACGTGCCGATTATCATGCTGACGGCCAAGGCCGACGACATGGACAAACTCATGGGCTTTGAACACGGGGCCGACGATTACCTGACGAAGCCCTTCAACATCCTGGAGCTGAAGGCGCGGGTCCGGGCGCTGCTCCGCCGGGCCGGGCCCCGGGAGCCGGAGCGGAAGAAAAAGCTGACGCACGGCCATATCACCATCGACCCCGAGGGGCGCAACGCCTACAAGGGGGAGCAGCTGGTGGACCTGACGGCCAAGGAGTTCGACCTCATCGAGCTGCTCATGGCCAATCCCAACCGGGTCTACTCCCGGGAGGCCCTGCTGGACACCATCTGGGGCTACGAGTACCGCAGCGACATCCGCACCGTGGACGTCCACATCCGCCGCCTGCGGGAAAAGCTGGAGCTGAACCCGGCCACGCCGGCGTACATTCTGACCAAATGGGGAGTGGGCTACTATTTCAAGGCTTAAACGGCGGTTCCTGCTGCTGCGCAGCAGCTCCCAGATGCGCTTTGCGCTGACGTATGTGCTGATTACCTCGGTGGTGCTGGTGTTTCTCAACGTCTACACCTCCTCCACCACCCGGAACATGATGCTCCGGACGAAGGAGACGTCCCTCCAGAGCCGGGTGCAGCTGGTGGTGTCGTCCCTGTCGGGCCTGGAGCGGCTCACCTCGGACAACGTGACCCAGGTGGTCACCCAGCTGGGCGACCTGACCGCCACCCGCCTGCTGGTCACCGACAGCGAGGGCCGGGCCCTCTACGACTCGCTGTCCACGGCCAACGCCACGGGCAAGGTGGTGCTGTTCACCGAGGTGGTCCTGGCCCTGCGGGGCAACAACGTCTTCTACGCGGTCTACCGGGACCAGGCCCTGGAGAGCCGCATCTGCCTGCCGGTCTACGCCTCGGGCAGCCTGGTGGGCGCCGTGTACCTGATGGAGTACGACGCCGACCAGGGCGCCATCATCGCGGCCCTGGAGATGAACATCATCACCATCTCGGTGATTCTCGGCATCATTGTGCTGCTGTTCTCCCTGGTGTTTTCGCTGATGTACTCCCGGCGGATGCGGCTGATTCTCCAGTCTATCCAGCTGCTGCGGGAGGGCGAGTACAGCCACCGCATCGCCCTGCGGGGCCAGGACGAGGTGGGCGTTCTGGCCGCGGAGTTCAACAAGCTGACCGACCGGCTGCGGACGTCCGAGGCGGCCCAGCGGCAGTTCGTCTCCGACGCCTCCCATGAGCTGAAGACGCCGCTGGCGTCCATCAAGCTGCTGGCCGACTCCATTGTCCAGAACGAGATGGACATGGAGACGGTCCGGGAGTTCGCCGGGGACATCGGCAACGAGGCCGACCGGCTGACCCGCATCGCCCAGGACCTGCTGGTGCTGAGCAGGATTGAGGCCGACGACAAGGCGGACTTCGTCGTCATGGAGCCGGGGCCGGTGGTGGAGAAGGTGGTCCGCCTGCTGACGCCCCTGGCCGGCCTGCGGCAGATCCGCCTGACGGCCCGGCTGGAGTCCGGCTGTACCGTGGTGACCCGGGAGGACGACGTGTATCAGATTGCCTTCAACCTGGTGGAAAACGGAATCAAGTACAATGTGGACGGCGGCGAGCTGACGGTCCTCCTGCGCCGGGCAGAGGACGACGTGGAGCTGGTGGTCGAAGACACCGGCGTGGGAATCCCCGAGGACGCCCTGCCGTACATCTTCGACCGGTTCTACCGGGTGGACAAGGCCCGCTCCCGCCAGGCGGGCGGCAGCGGCCTGGGGCTGTCCATCGTCCACGACCTGGTGGCCCGGAACTACGGGACGGTCTCCGTGGAGCGCCGTCCGGAGGGAGGCACACGCTTCACCGTGGTGTTCCCGTTCTTCGGCATGGAGGGCGAGGTATGAGAAGGCTGCTGCCGGTGCTCCTGGCCCTGCTTCTGGCGCTGGCCGCCTGCGGCAGCCGGGAGGCGGACGTGCAGGAGACGCTGGATTTTTACTATCTGGACAGCGCGGAGGGGGAGGAGTCCCTGGGCTCGGACAACGGCGCCCTGGCCGTGGAGCGCCGCCGGCTGTCCCAGCTGCCGGCGACCTACGGGGAGCTGCTGGACGTCTACTTTGCCGGACCGGTCTCCGCCGGCCTCCAGTCGCCGTTCCCGGCGGGGCTGCGGTGCCTGGAGACCTCTCTGGACGAGACGGTGCTGACGGTGATTCTCAGCGAGGTGTTCGACAGCCTGACGGGGCTGGACCGGTCCCTGGCGTCGGCCTGCATCGTCTGCACGCTGTCCCAGCTGCCGGAGGTGACGGGCATCTGCCTGGAGACCGAGGCCGACGTGGGCGCCGACCGGGAGGCCCGGGTCTACACGGCCGCCGACTTCGTCAGCGAGGACCTCAGCTACGACAGCACCGAGACGACGGTGCGGCTGTACTTTGCCGACGCCAACGGCCGCTACCTGGTGACGGCCGAGCGGAGCCGCTACTTCAGCGACGCCGAGGAGATTCCCCGCTTTGTGGTGGAGCAGCTGCTGGCCGGGCCGACGGAGGAGGGGCAGCTGGCGGTCATGCCCGAGGGCACGACGCTGCTGGACATCGCCCTGGACGACGACGGGGTCTGTACGGTCAACCTCTCGTCGGAGTTCGTCTACAACAAGCCCGACACGGGCCTGCTGGAGCGGATGGCCGTGCTGTCCCTGGTCAACTCCCTGACGGAGCTGGAGCCCATCAAGGCGGTCCGGATCCTCGTGGAGGGGGAGACGGTGGGGCCCTACCTGAACATGGACCTGGACCGGGACCTGGTCCGGGACCCCTCGGCCCTGGACGTGGTGCGGGAGGGCCTGGACGAGGTGGACGCGACCCTCTACGTCCGGGGCTGTCAGAACACCCGCCTGGCCCCGGTGCCGGTGTCGGTGCGCCAGCTGGCCCAGGTGCCCATCCAGGAGTCCCTGATGGAGCAGCTGACGGCGTTCACGGAAATCAACGGCCTGACGAACCCGCTGCCCGAGGGCACGGCCCTCCAGTGGGCGCAGATGTACGGGAACGTGTGCCGGGTGGACCTGTCCCAGCAGCTGCTCGCCTGCGCCGGCAGCG
The DNA here is from genome assembly GCA_904395905.1 of uncultured Oscillospiraceae bacterium. Classification (GTDB taxonomy): domain Bacteria; phylum Bacillota; class Clostridia; order Oscillospirales; family Oscillospiraceae; genus Avoscillospira_A. Next base: position 20,263 of record CAJFNZ010000068.1, read on the forward strand.
CCGTGGAGGAGCAGCTGGCCATCCAGGCGGTGGCGGCCACGCTGCTGTCCCTGGACGGCGTGGACGGGGTGCAGATCTCCGTCAACGGCCGCAGCGACGGCTTCCGGTACTACACCCTGAACCGGATCTACACGGCCGACGACCTCTGGCCGGCCTGAGGGGCCGAACCGGCGGGCAGCCGGGCCCAATCATCCCAAAGAGAAAGCAAGGAGCCGCACCCGGCTCCTTGCTTTTTTGCCGCAAAATCCGATGGTCCGCGGGGCATCCGCCGGTCACGGATTATCAGAATTCGGCCGCTTTGCCAGCATATCCATGCTGACGCCCAGGGCGACGGAAATCCGATAAAATGTCTCCACGGAAAAGTTGTATCCCACTTTTTCGCTCTCTATCTGCCGTATAAAATCATGGGAGCGCCCCACCATTTCCGCCAATTCCGCCGCGGTCAATTTCTGTTCCTTCCGATATTTTTTAATGTTTTGGCGAATCGTGCGATAGATGTCGTCGTCAAAATCGAGGGGTTGCAGTTGCCGTTTCATGTGAGTTATCACCTAACAGGAGTGTACCGTATCGCAGGTGAAATGTATGTTGGGCAATACCTCATAAATTATGCTTGTACTTGCGAAAAGTACAGTTTACAAGGGACTACACAGGGTAGGTATCTGACGGGAGGGGTGCCGCCAGTCAGATTTTCCATGTGATGTTCAAG
>CAJFNZ010000069.1 GCA_904395905.1 uncultured Oscillospiraceae bacterium
AAGCGTTTGTCAAGAACTTTTTTCAAATTCTTTTCGGCCGCTTCCGACGCAATCTTCCGAATTCCCAACGTTTCGCACCGCTTTCTCACCGGCCTCTCAGCCAGCTCCGTTCGGCGCGGAACTTCTTTACTTTACCACATCCCCTCGCTTTTGTCAAGAAGTTTTTTCTTGATTTTCAAGATTTTTTCTTGGCAACCGTTCGGTTTTGTGGGCATCTCGCTGATGCCTGAATATCTTACCAAGGAACCCTCTGTTTGTCAACACTTTTTTCGTTTTTTTTCGGAATTTTTCATCTCTACTACCCATAGTGTGACAGCCGGGAGCAAACCCCAAAATAGCAGATTCCCAACAAACCATACCCAGTCCGGCAGCAGAGGCACCACCCGCAGGAGGACCGCAGCCAGGGCGGCGGTCCCCCAGGCGGCGACCCCCTCCCCCGCCGCGGGCGCGGCGCAGCAGAGGGCCTTCTGCCCGGCCGACACGAGAAACGCCAGCAGACAGCAGAAGCTGATGGCCAGCAGCGCGGAAATCACGGCCTCAAACCGCTCCATGACGCCGAAGACCGAGATGCTCTGGCTCATATACCAAAAGGCGTTGGACGCCGTCTTGGCCAGCGTCCCGCCCAGTGCGCCGACACAGACGACGCTGACCGCCGCGGCCAGCAGCCCGGCCAGCAGAAACCAGCGGATCCATGGCGTCCCCCGCCCCCCGAGCCGGTCCCGCAGAAAAAAGCCGGCGGCCGGCAGCAGCAGGACGGCCATCGGCGCGGCCGCGTCTCCGGCGGCGCCGCCCGGTGACAGGTGCGCCAGCCGCACGTCGGCTGCGCCGAAGACCAGGACCAGCGCAATCATTGGGGCGACGGCCAAAAAGAGGGTCGCGCCGAAGCGGCAGGCGGCGGCGGGCCCTTTGGCCGCCGGCAGCGTGCCCAGCGCCAGCAGCACCAGGGGGATGGCGGGAAAGGCGTTGTCCCGCGGGAAGGCGGTCACGGCCATCGAAGCCGCCAGGGCGGCGGCGAGGGCCAGCCAGAGCCAGGAGGCGCACCCGGCCAACCGGGCGGCCCGGTTTCCCCAGGCCAGCCGCAGCAGCGCCGCGGCCCCCTCCCCCTCGGGACAGCGGGCGGCGGGAATCCCCATAACCGCCAGGACCACGGCGGCACCGCCGGCGCCCAGCAGCACCCAGGGCCAGCTGACGGCCGAGCAGACCGTCACCAGCGGCGCAGCCAGCGAGGCCCAAAGCAGCGCGCACAGCTGACGCGGCGAGTAGCTATCCATCGAGCAGTCGGTACCTCCCCTCCTCGGCAACCAGCCGCGGCAGCGTCACCAGCTCCTCCTCCAGCCAGGCCTCCTGGAGATCCTGCAGGGTGACGCCGCCCCGGTGGGCCGTCAAAAACGCCGCGGCCTCCTCGGCCTCCGGCTCGCCCAGGCCCAGATAGACCCGCGCCGCCGGGCGCAGCGCAGGGTCTTGCAGCACCGCCTCCAGCGCACCGGCGGTTTCCTCCGCCAGCACAATGTGGGCGACGGTGCCGAAGAACGCCTCGCCGGGCGCCGTGGCCCGCAGGTCCGCCACGGCTTCCGCCCAGGTGGCGCCCCTGCCCCGGAGGTCCTTGCCGCCGTTCAGCGTCAGGTCTCCCTCGCGGCCGGACAGCACCAGCACCTGGGCCGGCAGCAGCCGGCCGACGTCTCGGGGCCGTGCCGGCATCCATCCCAGCAGGGCGGCGGCCGCCACGGCGGCGGCAAACACCAGGAGCTTTTTCACGGCAATCCCTCCTGCGCAGCGTCCTCCGGGTTCCCGCGGCGGGTGACGAGGCGCCGGCGCAGCACCGCGCCGCCGCCGCTGGCCGCCGAGAAGGGCGCCAGATACGACGCGCCGTAGGACTGGAGCCCCGACAGGTGGCCAATGAGCAGCAAAAACGCCGCCGTCAGGCCGAAGAGCCCGGCCAGGCTGGCAAAGACGGCGGCAATCAGCCGCCAGATCCGCACGGCGTCGGCAAAATCCCGGCCCGGCAGGGCAAAGCCGCAGATGCCGGCCACCGAGACGGCAATCAGAGCCGCCGGGGAGACCAGCTTGGCCTCGACGGCCGCCGTGCCCACCACCAGGCCGCCGATGATGGACACCGTCTGGCCGATGGACTGGGGCAGCTGCAGGCCGGCCTCCTGGAGGATTTCAAAGGCCAGCAGCAGGAACAGCACTTCAAATATCGTGGGAAACGGCACCTGCTGCTTGCTCTGGACGATGCTCAGCAGCAGGGCGGTGGGAATCATCTCCTGGTGGAATGCGGCCACCGCCACGTAGAGGCCCGGCAGCAGCAGCGTCAGCAGCAGCGCGCCGTACCGGAGGACCCGGATGGCCGAGGCGCTGACGAAATCGCGGCTTAGGTCCTCCGGCGAGTCCATCAGCCGTCCCAGGTTCACCGGCGCCAGGTAGGCCAGGGGCAGGCCGTCCACGAGGATCCCGACCCGCCCGGCCAGCAGGGCCGTGACGAACCGGTCGGTCCGCTCGGTGTATTGGAGCAGCGGGAAGGCGGTCTTCCGGGAACCGGTCAGGTACTCCTCCACGGCGGCCGGGGTGGCGAAGCTGTCAATCTCCAGCTCCCGGAGCCGCCGGACGGTCCGCTCGACGAGCCGCGGGTCGGTCTGCCCCCGGACCCAGGCCACCGACACGTTGGTGGCCGTCTGCCGGCCCACCACCAGCTGGGTGAACCGCAGGTCGGCCGAGCGCATATGGCGGCGCACCAGGCCGGTGTTGACCCGCATATTCTCGGTAAAGGCGTCCTTCGCCCCCTTGACGGTGTTCTCCACCTCGGGCGGCGCGGGGCTGCGGTTGACCGTGGTCTTCGTCTCGAACGCCAGCGCCGTGGGCTCCCCGGGGAAGCAGACGACCGCAAAGCCGTTGAGCAGCTTGGAGACGGCGTCCTCCTCGCGCTCCACCACCTGGCAGACGGCGTTGTAGACGACGCCGTTCCGGGCCCGCTCCAGCAGCTGCTCCATGCTGCCGCCGGTCAGCGCCGTGGCCAGGGGCCGGACCACGTATTCGGAAATAAAGCCGCCGGTCACCAGGCCGTCCACGAACAGCAGGCGCAGACGGAAGCCGGCGGCCTCCACGTCCCGGGCGACGAAATCGCCGCTCTCGCCGAAGGCCGCCTCCACCCGGGCGGCGGATAGGGGCTGATTCATCGGGCTCTCACCTCTGCCCCTTAGGATGCCCCGCGCCGGCCGCGCCTATGCCCGCACGATATAAAAGAGATAGCGCGCCGTGCCGCCGCCGTAGCCGCGGTCCTCCCAGCGGGCCTCGACCTCGTAGATCCAGCCGCCCGGCCGCAGGGAGACGGCGGTCCCCGCCGCCGGGACGGCCGTGCTCTCGGCCGTGGTGTCGCCCCACCGGCTGTCCGGCCAGCAGCGGACGGAGACCAGCTCGTCCGGCGGGACGGCCCATTGGAACTCGGCCTCGGCCGATTCCGTGTCCAGCCCCGCCAGCAGCTCCCTGCAGTCGAGCGGATGCGGGCTGTCGGCCTCCGTGGACGTCACGGAGCCGTCGGGCTCCCGCGTCCGCCAGGAATACGTCCCCAGGACGCCGCCCACGGAGCCCGTGCCGCTGTACACCCAGCCCGCCGGCGGCGAGGCCAGCACGAACGCGGCGTCGCCCGCCTGCAGAAGCTCGTTGGCATAGCGGTTCAGGGCCTCGCACGGCTCGTGCTTCGTCCGGTAGCCGACGCCATCGACAATCAGGAACGGGGAAAAGGCGGTGATTTCCCGCGTCGTGCCGTCGGCCAGGCGCACCGTATAGACAACCCCCTGTCCGGTGCACTCGACGTAGGTGTCGTCCCGCCGGTAGACGACCGCCTCCCGCAGCAGCGCGGCCAGGGCCTCCGTGTCGGGCACGGCCACCGTCACGTCCGGCGGCGTCAGCCACACCGTGGCCGAGGCGATGTCCGCCCCCTCCAGGCCCCGGAACGGCCGCCGCCCGGCGGCCAGCAGCGCCCCGGCCGCCCCCAGGACCAGCAGGCAGGCCAACAGCGTGAGAACCAGCTTTCTTCGTTTCATGGAACACGCCTCCTCTCCGGTTCTACCTTCGTTCACGGAAGATCCGGCCGGACGTTCCCGCCGGCGGGGCTGGTTCTTGCCATTTTCCCAAGCATCTAGTATAATGGGCGGGAGAAAGGAGGCGGTCCCCCTGGCCTACCGGTTCTTCGCGCTGATTTCCCGGATGCGCTACATCCAGCGCTGGGGCCTCATGCGCAACACCTTTCAGGAGAACATCCAGGAGCACAGCCACATGGTGGCCGTCCTGGCCCACGGGCTGGCGATGATTGACCGGCAGATCTGCGGCGGCGACGCCGACCCGGACCGGTGCGCCGCGGCGGCGCTGTTCCACGACGCCTCGGAGATCCTGACCGGCGACCTGCCCACGCCCATCAAATACTACAACCCCGACATCCGCCAGGCCTACCAGCAGGTGGAGAAGGTCAGCGCCAGGAAGCTGCTGAGGATGCTGCCCGAGGCGCTCCAGGCCGGCTACGAGCCGCTGCTGCTCGAGAGCGACCCGGCGGTCCGCCGGATTGTCAAAGCGGCGGACAAGCTCTCGGCCCACATCAAGTGCATCGAGGAGCTCAAGGCCGGCAACCTGGAGTTCGAGTCCGCGGCCCGCCAGACCCGGGAGGCCCTGGAGGAGATGGACCTGCCGTGCCTGGACTACTTCCTGGCCAACTGCCTGGAGAGCTTCCAGCTGAACCTGGACCAGCTGGAGTAGCCCCCGCCCCAATGAGATTCGAGGAGGAACCAAACGCTATGCGCGCCATTGTCACCGTCGTCGGCCCGGACCGGGTCGGCATCATCGCCGAGGTCTGCGGCCTGCTGGCCCGGCTGAACATCAACATCATCGACATCTCCCAGACCGTCATGGAGGACTTCTTCACCATGATGATGCTCACCGACACCGCCAAGGCCACCGCCGACTTCGACGGCATCGCCGACGCCCTGGCGGAGAAGGGCCGGGAGATGGGCCTCTCCATCCGCGTCCAGCGGGAGGACATCTTCCAGGCCATGCACACCATTTGAGGGGGTCCGTCATGCTCAGTCACAACGATATTATGTCCACCATCGACATGATTGACCACCAGCACCTGGACATCCGCACCATCACCCTGGGCCTGAGCCTGCTCGACTGCGCCGACCCGGACCCGAAGGCCTGCGCCCGGAAGATTTACGACAAGATCTGCCGCAGCGCCAGCCGCCTGGTGCCCACCGGCGAGGCCATCGAGCGGGAACTGGGCATCCCCATCGTCAACAAGCGCATCTCCGTGACGCCGATTGCCCTGGTGGCCGCCGCCTGCGAAACGGAGGACTTCACCCCCTTCGCCCAGGCCATGGACCGCGCCGCCCGGGAGGTGGGCGTCAACTTCATCGGCGGCTTCTCGGCCCTGGTCCACAAGGGCATGACCTCCGGCGACCGGCGCCTCATCCAGTCCATCCCCGAGGCCCTCTCCACCACGGAGCTGGTCTGCTCCAGCGTCAACGTGGGCTCCACCAAGGCCGGCATCAACATGGACGCCGTGGCCCTCATGGGCCGCATCATCAAGGAAACCGCCGCCCGCACCGCCGACCGGGGCGGCATGGGCTGCGCCAAGCTGGTGGTGTTCTGCAACGCGGTGGAGGACAACCCCTTTATGGCCGGCGCCTTCCACGGCGTGGGCGAGCCGGAGTCGGTGATCAACGTGGGCGTCTCGGGCCCGGGCGTCGTCTACCACGCCCTCCAGTCCGCCGCCGGGAAGCCCCTGGACGCCGTGGCGGAGCTGATTAAAAAGACGGCCTTCCGCATCACCCGCATGGGCCAGCTGGTGGCCCAGGAGGCCAGCCGCCGCCT
>CAJFNZ010000070.1 GCA_904395905.1 uncultured Oscillospiraceae bacterium
GCACCCGCAAGGGGCACGCCGCATCCGTAAGGCGGCAAAGCCGCCAACGGCTGCGCAGGAGCCTGCATCCCCTCGCCAAAATGCCTGCATTTTGGCGCCAGCGCTGCGGGAGGGCCGGTTGGTTGTTCAGGCGTCAAACAGCCCCAGGATGGCGATGCCGGCGACCACCAGGACAATCATCGCGTAGTGCTTCCACGACAGCTTCTCCTTGAGGAAGATCCGCCCCCAGACCACCGAGGCGGCGCAGTAGGAGGAGATAATCGGCGCGGACAGCATCAGGTGCTCCGGGTCGGCGATGGCGTAGATGTACGAGAACTGGCCCGCCGTCTCAAAGAGGGCGCCCACGTACTTGGGGAGCTCCTGCCGGGCGACCAGCCGGTCCCGGCGAATCAGCACCACGTAGAGGAAGCTGACGACGCCGGCCGCCAAAAACGTCAGCTCGTAGGCCACGTTGGCCGAGGCCTCGCCGGAGGCCACCATGGTGTCAATCCGGGCGATGACCAGGTTGTCGGCGAAGGTGCCGGCGGCGTCCAGCAGGCAGTAGGCCACCGGCAGCGCCAGGGCCAGCCACGACTTGGCGTAGACGTAGTTGGAGGCCTCCTGCCGGGCCCGGCGCAGGCCCTCGTCCTCCCGGGACTCCACGACGCCCAACCCGATGACGCCGACGCAGACCAGCGCCACCGCCGCCAGCTGCCAGCCGTTGACGGCCCCCAGCCCGCCGGAAATCAGGCTCAGCACCGCCACCAGGGCCCCCGAGGCGTTGCAGATGGGCGATGAGATGGAAAGCTCGATATACCGCAGCCCCACATAGCCCAGGGCCATGGACAGGATGTACAGCAGGGAGACCGGCAGGTAGGTGAGAATCACCTGGAAGTTGATTTCCACCCCGGTGACGAAGATCTCATAGGCCGCGTGGAGGCCCATGACGACGCCCACGGCCATGACCATCTTCAGGTGTCCATACTTGTCCCGGGGATCCCGGCAGCCGATTTTTGAGAACAGGTCCGAGCCGCTCCAGCAGAGCAGCGTAATCAGGGACAGCCAAAACCACATCATATTCGATTCGTTTCTCCTCTCATCTATGGCACGGTGTGCCGCTCAAAGTTCCGCCAGGCCGGCGTCCGCCAGCTGCTGGAGGGACAGCAGGATGCCCACCTTGGCGTGCTGCCACGTCAGGCCGCCCTGGAAGTAGACGGCGTAGGGCGGGCGGATGGGCCCGTCGGCCGACAGCTCGATGGACGAGCCCTGGACGAAGGCGCCGGCGGCCATAATCACCTGGTCCTCGTAGCCGGGCATATCCCAGGGGTAGGGGGTCACGTAGCTGTCCACCGGGGCGGCGGCCTGGATGCCCTTGCAGAAGGCCACCATGGCCTCCTTGGAGCCCAGCTCCACCGCCTGGATGATGTCGTGGCGCGCCTCGGCGCCGCCGGGCACCACCCGGAACCCGAGGCCCTCGTAGAGGTTGGCCGCGAAGATGGCCCCCTTCAGCGCCCCGGCCACCACCGTGGGAGCCAGGAAGAAGCCCTGGTAGAGCGCCGGCATCAGCCCCAGGTTCGCGCCCACCTCCTGCCCCAGCCCGGGGGCGCTCAGGCGGTAAGCGCACCGGGAGACACAGCGTTCCGTGCCGCAGATGTACCCACCCACCGGCGCCAGGCCGCCGCCGGGGTTCTTAATCAGGCTGCCGACGACCATGTCGGCCCCCACGTCCGAGGGCTCCTGCCGCTCCACGAACTCGCCGTAGCAGTTGTCCACCATGCACACAACGTCCGGCTTGCAGTCCTTGCAGAAGGCAATCAGCCTGCCGATTTCCTCCACCGAAAAGGACGGCCGCGTGGCGTAGCCCTTGGAGCGCTGGATGGTGATGAGCTTCGTCTTCGGGCCGATGGCGGCGCGGATGCCGTCGTAGTCGAAGCCGCCGTCGGGCAGCAGGTCCACCTGCCGGTACGTCACGCCGTACTCCCGGAGGGAGCAGGCCGAGGGACGGATGCCGATGACCTCCTCCAGGGTGTCGTAGGGCCGCCCCACCGGGGAGAGCAGCTCGTCCCCGGGCAGCAGGTTGGCCCCCAGGGCCACCGCCAGGGCGTGGGTGCCGCAGGTAATCTGGGGCCGCACCAGGGCGGCCTCGGTGTGGAAGCAGGCGGCGTAGACCTTCTCCAGCGTCGTCCTGCCCACGTCGTCGTAGCCGTAGCCGGTGGTGGCCGCGAAGCAGGCCGCCCCGACCCGGCTCTCCTGCATGGCGTGGAGGACCTTCAGCTGGTTGTACTCGGCCACGGCGTCGATTTCGGCAAACCGCTCCCGCAGGCCCTCCAGCACCTGCTCGCCCCGCGCATAGACCCGGGGGCTGACGCCCAGCTCCCGATACATGGCTTCCATACTCACGTCTCGCTCTCTCCTTTTTTCAGATTCCCCAGGATCTTGTCCGCCACGTCCTGCAGGACCTCGGGCTTGGACACCACCAGGCCGCTGTCCGGATCCACCAGGACCAGCAGCGTGTCCCCCGGCCGGATGCCCAGCAGGTCCCGGGCCTCCTTGGGGATGACAATCTGCCCCTTTTCGCCCACCTTGGCCGTACCGACCACCTGGCTGCCGCGGGCCTTCCCCAGCAGGTGCTTCCCCGCCGCCATGGCGCCACCTCCGTTCCTACAATTCATACTTGTATAACTTACAGGCGGCCAGGGCATCTGTCAAGGAGAATTTTTCCCGCCGGGCGGTTCAGACGCGCAAAACGGCCCCCGGCCGGTGCGGCCGGGGGCCTCAGACTGTCAAAAAACTGGAGGGCTGTTCAAGAAATCAGCGCACAACTTGCACAGGAAAAAGCCCTCGGCAGAGTTTCGCCGCCATCTCCGCGCTAAGAGCCGCCCTCCGGGCGGTTGCGCTCCGAAACGCGCCTGCGGGC
>CAJFNZ010000071.1 GCA_904395905.1 uncultured Oscillospiraceae bacterium
AAAGATCCATGGATACCGTCTCGGCCTCCTCCGGAATCCGGCTGGGAAAGTGTATCGTCGCTGCCGACGGGTACCGGACGCGGGACATCATCTCCCGATACTCGGTCTGCAAATCTTGCGGGCGCGTAGCCCGCCAGATGAGGAAACCAACCACAACAAGACAGCCTGTGCATAATATCAGCCCCCAGGGTATCCGGTGTTTCATCTTTGCTCACCTCGCACGGGAAATTGGTTCTTCATAGATTGTCTTGCTTTTATTTTACCAGAATAGACCGCCGTATACAACCGGCAGAGCCGTCATTGGCCCCGGAGGCTGCTGGCAAATCTCCTCCCTGTGCGGGCGATGCGAAAACGGCAGGCCGCCAAACGACAGTAAGCCCCCGGGCAGCCTGGGCTGCCCGGGGGCTTGTCGTCGGGAATTTGGTTATTCAATCTCCAGCCGGCGGGTCTGGGGGGCCTCGGCGCTGACCTTCGGCAGCGTCAGGCGCAGCACGCCGTCGGTGTAGCTGGCCTTGATGCCCTCGGTGCGGATGCCGTCCATGCCGAAGCTCCGGGCGTAGGAGCCGTAGGAGCGCTCGCAGCGGACGTAGCCGCCCTTCTTGTCGGGCTCCTCGTAGCTGGAGTGCCGGGTGGCCTGGATGGTCAGCGTGTTGTTGTCCAGGTCCACGTGGATGTCCTCCTTGCGGAAGCCGGGCAGGTCGGCCTCCATCAGGTAGTGGTCGCCCTCGTCCCGGATGTCGGTCTTGAACTCGGCGATGTCGCTGCTGCCGAAGAAGCTCTTTTCCAGCTCGTCAAACATCCGGAAGGGATTGTATACGGAAGTGTCGCGGTGCTTCTGCGAATAGGGAACCAATGTCAACATATTGAATACCTCCTGTCAGAGGCCCCGTCCCGGGCGCCTCTCCTCTTGTTTCTGAGATTAGGATACCCCGCATTTATGAAGAAATATCGGGGATTTTGTGAACAGACTGTAAACTTTAGCACTCAAGAGCGAAGAGTGCTAAAATCGGCGGGCGGGCTTCCGCCGAGGGTGCAGACGTGGTATAATAAACAAAAAACCGTGCGGCGTGCGATGCGCGCCGGGTTTTCCGTGAACGGGAGGCGGAAAAGATGACAAAGGTACGGATTGAGCCGGGCCCCTGCGGGTTTACCACGGTCGTTACGGCGGAGCAGACGGAGGAGGAGACGGTCCGGGTCCGGGTCGCCTCGGGCTGTGAGAGCGTCCGGAAGATGATGGAGGCTGTGGGGCCGGAGCTGGAGCCCTACGAAATCTGCCTCACGCGGCCGGGCGAGAACGCGCTGTTCGACTATGCCAAGGCCCATTTCCCGGTCCATGCGGGATGTCCCGTCCTGGCCGGCATCATCAAGTGCGTCGAGGCCGAGAGCGGGCTGGCGCTGCGGCACGACGCCTCCATCACGTTCGTGGAGTAGGGGGGCGCACGTATGATTTCCGAGTACATCTCCGGTCTGCAGCACATCGGCCTGCCGGCCCGGGAGCTGAACCGCACCATCCGCTTTTATGAGGGCCTGGGCTTCCGGGAGGTCCACCGGACGGCCACGCCGGCCGGCGTGCCGGTGGTCTTCCTCCAACTGGGCTCGTGCGTCCTGGAGTGCTGGGAGGAGCCGTCCTCGGCCGGCCGGGCCGGGGCCATCGACCACATCGCCCTGGACGTCCGGGACGTGGAGCGGCTCTACGGGGAGGTCTGCGCCGCCGGATACCCCATCACCACCGACGGCATCGAGACGCTCCCCTTTTGGGAGCGGGGCGTCCGCTTCTTCAAGACCCAGGGCCCCGACGGGGAGAGCGTGGAATTCTGTGAGATTTTGCGGGGTGACCGCACAAAAGAGAATGAGTGAGGAGGGCAACTGCCATGGCCGAGTTTGCGATTTTGACCGACTCCTGCTGCGATTTGTCTCCGGATCTGATAGAGGAGCTGGAGCTGGAGGTGTTCCCGATGACGTTTGTCTTCGACGGGAATGCCTACCGAAATTACCCCGACGACCGGGAGATGGACAACCACCGGTTCTATGAAGGGCTGCGGGGCGGGGCCCTGGCCACCACGATGGCGGTCAACCCGGCCGAGTGGAGCGATATGGCCCGGCCCCATCTGGAGGCGGGCCGCGACGTGCTGATTCTGGCCTTCTCGTCAGGCCTGAGCGTCACCGCCGGAAACGCCCGGCTGGCTGCGCAGGAGCTGCACGAGGCCTTCCCGGACCGCCGCGTGGAGGTGGTGGACAGCCTGTGCGCCTCCATGGGCGAGGGACTCTTCTGCTACCACGTGGCCAAGAAGCGCCGGGCCGGCGCGACGCTGGAGGAGACCCGCCGGTACGCCGAGGAGCTGAAGCTGCGGCTGTGCCACTGGTTTACGGTGGACGACCTGCACTTCCTCAAGCGGGGCGGCCGCGTCTCGTCCACGGCGGCGGTTCTCGGGACCATGCTGCAAATCAAGCCGGTGCTGCACGTGGACGACGAGGGCCATCTGATACCCGTCTCCAAGGTCCGGGGCCGGAAGGCTTCGCTGAACGCGATGGTCACGGAGATGATGAAGACGGCCGTGGACCCGGCCCATCAGACGGTCTTCATCAGCCACGGCGACTGCCTCGAGGACGCGCAGTACGTGGCCGACCGGGTCCGGGAGGAGCTGCACCCGGAGCGGATTGTCCTCCATCCCATCGGACCGGTCATCGGCGCCCACTCGGGCCCCGGCACGGTGGCGCTGTTCTTCCTGGGGACGAAGCGGTAACGGAATCGGAGATCCGGACAGAACACCCGTTCGTCCGCCCGAGACAGGGCGGACGAACGGGTGTTTTACGGCGCGGGGCAGGGAATCGGCAGCAGGGACGGCCGCCACTGATGGGCGTACCGCTCGGCGGCGTCCCGGATGGCGGCGGCCTCGGCGGCCGTGACGGGCCGGACAACCCGGCCGGGGACGCCCATCACCACGCTGCCCGGCGGGATGACCCGACCCTCGGGCACCAGGGCGCCGGCGCCGACGATGGAGCCCGCCCCGATGCGGCAGCCGGTCAGCAGAATGGCGCCCATGCCTATCAGGCAGCCGTCCTCGACCACGCAGCCGTGGACCACGGCGCGGTGGCCGACCACCACCTGCCGCCCCACCACGGTGGGGTGGCCGTCGGCCCCGTGGAGGACGCAGCCGTCCTGGATGTCAGAGCCGTCCCCCACGGCAATGGGGGCGACGTCGCCCCGCAGCACGCAGCCGTACCACAGCGAGACCTCCTCCCCGATGGTGACGTCCCCGACGAGGGACACGTTGTCCGCGCCCCGGGCCGACGGGGCGGCCTTGGGCGATACCCCTTGGTAAGCTTCTACAATCATCTGTTGCCTCCGTGTGCGCAAGTGTTCCCGTCCAGTATACCCGCGGCGGCCGCAAAAGGCAAGCCTCCGGCGTTTTCCACAAAACCGGATGGCTGATTTCTGCGGATGAAAGTCTCCTGTCATTCTCCCGGGAACATACGCCGGCAGTGGATATTTCGGAATGATTTTGAATAATATTCGATTGTTATGCAAAAGCGGAGAGGAAAATTGCAAGTTATCCGTCAACGTCTGGCAGATTGCTGCTTCATTTGCCGCGATTTCCCCGGGAGCGCCCGGGAGATCCGGCGGCTTTTCAGTTTTTTTCCGAAATCATGTCCGGGCGGGCTTGCAATCTAAAGGATTTTCCTGTATATTTATTGGGTAAAGAAACTGCCGCCCGCGGCGGGACGGCAGCCCATGTAAGAGGAGGTTCACAATGAAGAAGAAATGGTTTGCACTTCTGGCCCTGGCGATGGCCCTGGTCTGTGTGCTGGCCGGCTGCGGCAGCAGCGGCGGCGGCAGCCGGATGGCCATGGGCACCGGCAGCAACACCGGCACCTACTACATCTTCGGCGGCATCCTGGGCCAGTATATCCAGGAGAACGCCGGCATTGACGTGACGGTCGTCTCCACCGGCGGCTCCAAGGCCAATATCCAGAGCATCGACGCCGGCGACTACCAGCTGGGCACGGTCCAGTCGGACGTCATCGCTTACGCCTGGAACGGCACGAGCACCTTCGCCGAGGACGGCCCGGTCCAGTCCTTCCGCGTCATCGGCGGCCTGTACGCCGAGGCGGTGCAGCTGGTGACCATGGACCCGGAGATCCAGAGCGTGGCCGACCTGGCCGGCAAGAGCGTCTCCATCGGCGACCCCGGCTCGGGCGTGTACTTCAACGCCATCGACGTGCTGAGCGCCGCCGGCCTGACCGAGCAGGACATCCAGGCCCAGTATCAGAACTTTGACGCCAGCGTCGAGTCCCTCCAGGACGGCAAGATTGACGCGGCGTTCATCGTGGCCGGCGCGCCGACGCCCGCCATCACCCAGCTGGCCACCAGCAACGACGCCTGGCTGGTGCCCATCGACGGCGAGATTGCCGACACCCTGATGGCCAACTGCCCCTACTATACCACCTACACGATTCCGGCGGGCACGTATCCCGGCCAGGACGAGGATGTGTCCACCATCACCGTCAAGGCCACGCTGATTGTCTCGGCGGACGCGGCGGAGGAGGATGTCTACAACATCACCAAGGCCATCTACGACAACGCCGAGGCCATTGCGGCGGAGAACTCCAAGGGCGCGGAGCTGACCATTGAGAACGCCACCTCCGGCATGACGGCGCCGTTCCACGCCGGTGCGGCCCGGTACTTCGAGGAGCAGGGCGTCACCGTCGAGACGGAGTGACGCCGGCGGGAAAGTCAATTTGACTAGGGGCCGCGGCCCACGGGCCGCAGCCCCTTCCCGTGTCCGGACAGAATCAAGAGGGAGGTATCCATGGCTCTATTCCGAAAGAAAGCCTCCGCCGCAGCGGCGGAGCCGGCGGATCTGGAATCCGTCATGAAAAAATACGACCGGGAGTCCAACACCCGGATCTGGGAGGGCAAGCCGAAGCTCGTCGTCACGCTGGTGCTGGCGGCCTTCTCCGTGTTCTGCATCTACGTCACCCTCTGGGCCACCTGGCTGGAGGAAATCCGGCTGACATCCTTTGTGGCGCTGATTGTGCTGCTGGGCTACCTGGTTTTCCCCGCCCGGAAGGGCGTCCAGCGGGTCAACCATATGCCCTGGTACGACATTGTGCTGATGGTGCTCGGCACGGCGTCGTTCCTGTACTTCACCTTCAACGCGATGACCATCATCCAGCAGGGCTCCCGTTTTGCCACGTACCAGATTGTCATCGGCATCATCGGCATCCTGACCCTGGCGGAGGTCTGCCGGCGGAGCGTGGGCCTGCCGATTCTCATCGTGGCGGCCGGCTTTGTCCTCTATGCGCTCATCGCCGGCCTGGCCAACCCGACCATCGGCGGCCGGCTCAACTACCTGGTCCGCTACCTGTTCTACACGAAGGAGGGCGTCTTCTCCACGCCCATCAACACCTGCTCGAAGTTCATTGTGGTGTTCATCATCTTCGGCGCGTTCCTGGAGCGGACGGGCATCGCCGATTTCTTCATCCAGGCGGCCAACGTCCTGGTGGGCCGGTTCTCCGGCGGCCCGGCGAAGGTGGCCGTGGTGGCCAGCGCCCTGGAGGGCATGGTCTCCGGCTCGTCGGTGGCCAACACCGTGGGCAGCGGCTCCATCACGATTCCGCTGATGAAGAAGACCGGCTACTCCCCGGAGTTTGCCGCCGCGGCCGAGGCATCGGCCTCCACCGGCGGGCAGATTATGCCGCCGATTATGGGCGCGGCCGCCTTCCTGATGGCCGACATCATCCAGGTGCCGTACAGCAACCTGATTGTCCGGGCCATCCTGCCGGCGGTGCTGTACTTCGCGGGCATCTTCATCGCCGTCCACCTGGAGGCCAAGAAGATGGGCCTGCGGGGCATCCCCAAGGAGCAGCTGCCCAAGGTCCGCAACCTCATCGGCAAGGTCTATCTGCTGATTCCCCTGGTGCTGCTCATCTATCTGGTCAGCTCCAGCACGAACACCATCCAGACGGCGGCGGCGATTGCCATCATCGCGGCCATCGTGGTGAGCCTCTTCAACAAGGACAACCGTCTGACCCCCAAGCGCTTCCTGGAGGCCCTGGCGGCCGGCGGGCAGGGGACCGTCGCCGTGGCGGCGGCCTGCGGCATCGCCGGCATCATCAGCGGCGTTATCACCGCCACGGGCCTGGCCAACCTGCTGATCAACGGCATCGTGGCCCTGGCCGGCGGCCAGGTGATTATCGCCCTGTTCCTGACGATGGTCTGCTGCATCATCCTGGGCATGGGCGTGCCCACGACGGCCAACTACTGCATTATGGCCGCCACCTGCGCGCCGATTCTCGTGCGCATGGGCGTGCCGGTCATTGCGGCGCACTTCTTCGTGTTCTATTTCGGCATCGTGGCGGACCTGACGCCGCCGGTTGCTCTGGCGGCCTACGCAGGGTCGGCCATCGCGCAGTCGAATCCCATGAAGACGGCGCTGACGTCCACCAAGCTGGCCATCGGCGCGTTCATTGTGCCCTATGTCTTTGCGCTGAATCCCGTGATGCTGCTGGAGAATTTGCAGAGCCCGTTCCAGCTGGTGCAGATTGCGATTACGTCTCTGCTGGGCATCTTCGGCGTCTCGGCGGCGCTGGAGGGCTACGTGATGCAGAAGATGAACTGGATCCAGCGAATCCTGGCCGCGGCCGGCGGGCTGATGCTCATCGACCCGGGCCTGGCAACGGACGCTGTGGGCGTCGCCCTGCTGGCGGTGGTGGTGGTCTGGCAGCTGCTGTCCAGCAAACGCCGGAACAAGCCCGCGCAGGCGTAGTTCCAAACCGAAAAAACCATTCGCCCGCCGTTCCATTTGGGAACGGCGGGCGAATGTCTGTTTTGCGGACGGGTTTGGAAAGAGCGGCCCCGCGCGGCTGCCGCCGCGCAGGGAAGGGAGTGCGGCGTAATCGGAAGCACCGGGGGAACCCCCGGCGAGGGTTCCCCCGGACCCCTTCCTGCGCTTTTCTTTGGCAAAGCAGACCGCGCCCTGTTGGGCGCGGGGGATTTCGCGGCGTGCGCGCCGCGACCAGAGGGCGCTGCCCTCTGGACACCCGCCGCCTTTTGAAAAAGGCGGGCGAAAACTTT
>CAJFNZ010000072.1 GCA_904395905.1 uncultured Oscillospiraceae bacterium
AAAGTTTTCGCCCGCCTTTTTCAAAAGGCGGCGGGTGTCCAGAGGGCAGCGCCCTCTGGTCGCGGCGCGCACGCCGCGAAATCCCCCCCGCTCCCTTGCTCCTCCTTTTCCCCATGGGACTGCCGTCCCATGGGGGCTCCGTTGGGCAAAGTCCGCTCAGCTCCGTTTCCGCCCTCTGGCGAAAGCTCCATCCGCTCCTCTGCGCCCGCCCCGGACGGGCCGCATCCATGCAGGAAACCCGGCCGCCGAACCATGCAGTCGGCGGCCGGGCGGTCGGTTGGTATGAGAACAATCTGCGGCGGTCAGGCCGTTTCCTCCGCCAGGCGGCGCAGAATCTCCGCCGCCACCTGCCGGGGCGTGCGGTTGCTGGTGTCCACCACCGCTGCCGCCTGGCCCTCGTATCGGGGCAGCCGCTCCAAACTCCGGGCCAGCGTCCCCGGGTCCCGGAGGCCGGCCGCCACGTCCCGCCCGATGCGCTCGGCCAGAGCCTCCGGGCTGGCCGTCAGCGTGAACCGGCAGACCCGGCACCCGCCCAGCGGCAGCCGCTCCAGCAGCGCCTCCACCGTCTCCTCCCGGTCCAAAACCCAGCAGAGCAGCGCCGTCCGGCACCGGGAGCAGCGGAGGAAGCCGCCGAGGGTGTGGACGATGTTGTCCAGTACCAGCGCCTGGGTCTCCTCGTCCACCACGAAGGGGTGCATCGTCCAGCACCAGTCCCCATCCAGGAAAAAACAGCCCTCCAGCGCCTCCAGCAGCAGCCGGCTGACGGTGGATTTCCCCACCCCCATCGGCCCGTTGAGGAGCAGCAGCGTCTTGCCCGCCATCACAGCACCTGGAGGATGCAGCCCTTCAGATACAGGGCCTGCTCGGCGGTCACGGTCGCCGGGTGGTCCCGGGACTGCATCAGCAGCTCCAGCAGCCGCACCGGCCGGCCGCAGTCGGCGGCCGCCTCCCGGAGCATCTTGTGGAACAGCTCCGGCGTCAGGAACTGGCTGCACGAACACGTCACCAGGAAGCCTCCCGGCGCCACCAGCTTCATAGACCGGAGGTTCAGCTCCTTGTACCCCCGGTACGCCCCCGCCAGGGCCTTCCGGCTCTTGGCGAAGGCCGGCGGGTCGCAGATGACCAGGCCGTACTGCCGGCCCTCCTGGGCCTCCCGGCGGACCAGGTCGAAGACGTTGTCGCAGACCGTGGCAATGCGCTCCCCGACGCCGTTGCGCCGGGCGTTTTCCCGGAGCATCGCCAGGGCCTGCTCGGAGGCGTCCACGGCCTCCACCGACGCCGCCCCGTAAAGGCAGCTGTGGATGGCGAACCCGCCGGTGTGGCTGCAGAGGTCCAGCACGGTCCGGCCGGCGCAGTACGGCTTCAGCCGGCCCCGGTTCTCCTGCTGGTCCAGAAAGTGGCCGGTCTTCTGCCCCCGGCGGATGTCCACGGCCATCGCCGCGTCGTGCTCCCGGATCTCCACCAGCTCCGGCACCGCCCCGTAGAGGCAGCCGGTCGCCTGGGGCAGGCCCTCCTTCTCCCGGACGGCCACGTCGTCGCGCTCATAGATGCCGGCCGGCCGGAGCAGCTCCACCAGGCCGCCCACAATTTCCCGCTTCCATTGTTCCATGCCAAGGGTTACAATCTGGAGGGAGAGGCAGTCGCCGAACTTGTCCACCGTCAGCCCCGGCAGGCCGTCGGACTCGCCGAAGACCACGCGGCAGGCGTTGGAGAAACCCAGCTGCCGCCGGAACTCCCAGGCCGCCGCCAGCCGCCGCCGGAAGAAGTCCCGGTCGATGGCCTCCCCCTCGTCCCGGGTCAGGACCCGGGCGGCAATCTTGGAGCGGCTGTTCCAGTAGCCCCGGGCCACGAAGGCCATACGGCTGTCCAGAATGTCCACCACGTCCCCGTCCCGGCAGACGTCGTCCACCCAGTCCACCTCGTTGTCATAGACCCACAGGCCGCCGGCGCGGAGATCCCGCTCCTCGCCGCGGCGCAGACACACCTTCCCGTATTCCATATCCGACTCCCCTCTGCCTCGCCGCAGCTCGGAAAGGAGACACCCCATGCGAGACATCCCCCTCTTCACCGGCCAGAACGGCACGGCGACGCTGATATTTCGTGAAATTCCCTACCGGGGCCTGGCCTACGTCCTGGTCCGCCAGGTCTGGGACGGCCGCACGGCCGCCCTGCTGGCCGAGTGCCGGGACTTCTGCCGGGCGGCCGGCGCGGCGCGGGTCCTGGCCACCGCCGACGAGCCGCTGGACTTCCTCCCCCACGTCCACGACATGGTGGAGCTGTCCTGCCGCCGGGAGGCCCTGCCGCCCCCCACACCGCCGGTGCCCCTGTGCCCGGTGACCGAGGAGACCTTCGAGACGTACCGGACGCTCTACAACCGCCTCTTCCGGGCGGTGCCCAACGCGGCCACCTGCACCGTCGAGGGCCTCCGCCAGGCCCTCCGGGAGGAGCAGGTCTGCCTGGCCCTGGACGGCGGCGAAGTGGCCGGCGTGGCCCAGTGGACCGACGGCTGCCTGCGGGCCATCGGCGTCCTGCCGGCCCACCGGGGCCTGGGCTATCCCCTGGCCCTGACCATCCTCGCCCGGATGACGGCGGAGACCGTCACCCTCGGGGTCTCCTCGGCCAACGGCCCGGCCCTGCGGCTCTACGAGCGGCTGGGCTTCGTCCAAAGCCGGCTTCTCTCCCGCTGGTACGACCTGGACGCCCTCAGAGAAGGATAAACGTGACGCCGTTGTTGCTCCGCTCCAGGTCGCGGTCCTTGCGCAGCTCCGGGCAGACCAAAAACGCCTTCCGGGTGGCCTCCTCAAAGATGGAGAACTTCTCCCCGGGGATGAAACCGCGGATGGCCCCCTTGCGCTGGAGGAACTCCAGCCGCTCCCGGGCGGCCAGGCGGATCTTGCCGCCCTTCCCCGACGAGCCGTAGCCGTGGATAATCTTCAGGACGGTGCAGCCCAGGTCCTGGCTGTGGTGGACCTCAAAGGTCAGCCGCCGCAGGGCGTCGGCCACGTAGGGCATCCCCAGCTCCAGATTGACTTCCCGCAGGGTGTTCATGGCAGGACTCCTCCCCTTTGCCGGACGGCGCCGGCGTTTGCTCTATTATAGCCGCCCGGCCGGCCGGTGTCAATTTGCGGCCATCGGGGCGGAGAAGGCCGCAATTTTCGGGACGTGGCCATTGACAAACCCGCCCCGGCGTGGTAATATAATTGGCGTATCTCTGAGGTCGCCATTTGGAGAGATGTCCGAGCGGTTTAAGGAGCTGGTCTTGAAAACCAGTGACTCAGCAATGAGCCGTGGGTTCGAATCCCACTCTCTCCG
>CAJFNZ010000073.1 GCA_904395905.1 uncultured Oscillospiraceae bacterium
AGGAACTCGACACGCTGTCGCCAAAATGCAGGCATTTTGGCGGGGGGATGCAGGCTCCCACGCGCACGGCCCTGTGGGCCGCACACTCGGAGCCTGTAACGTGTTTTTTCCGAGGCGCATGTCCCCGGAAAAAACGGATTGAAACTTTTTTTCGCCGCCATCTCCGCGCTAAGAGCCGCCCTACGGGCGGTTGCGCTCCGAAACGCGCCCGCGGGCGCAGTGCGGGCGGCGAAACTCTGCCGAGGGCTTTTCTTCGTGCAAACACACACTATCTTATTGCACGGCATTACGGTTTTTGACAGTCTGCCGCCGCGCCCACTCGTTTCCTGTGGGCGCGGCCGTGTTTTGTCAAAAGTTCTTGACATTTTCCGGCCGGTCTGCTATGCTGGTTTTGTCAAAAGAATTTGACATCACGAAAGGAGTCCTGCCCCATGTCCCTCGGCGCAACCCTCTTTCTGGCCGGCGTTCTGCTGGTGTTCGCCGCCCTCGATTTGTTCCTGCTCATCACTCTCCTGCGGCCCGGCGACGAGCGCAGCCAGGTCATCGTCTGGAAGGCCAGCGCCTTCACCCTGCTGGCCACGGTCGGCGGGAAGATTCTCGACGTCGTGGAAAATCTCGTCCGCGCCCAGCCGATGACGGCCAACCCGCTGATTCAGCTGGAGGTGGCGGCCATTCTCTACTGCGCCTCCCTGCTCTACTACCGGAGAAAGCTGGGCGGCTGATGGAAAACCAGATCCGCAGCCGGCGCAAGGCCCTGGGGCTCTCGCAGGAGGAGCTGGCCAGGCAGTGCGGCGTCTCCCGGCAGACCGTCAACGCCATCGAGAACAACAAGTACGACCCGACGCTCTCCCTGGCGTTCCGCCTGGCGCAGGTGCTGGGGCTGACCGTTGACGCCCTGTTCACGCCGGACGCCTGAGGCCCCCCGCGCCGCAGAGCGCATGGCAAACCGGCAAGGGCGCGGCCTGTGGCCGCGCCCCCGTTTTTGCCGGATTTCAGTTCGCTCACCACCCGGTGCCCACCAGCTCGGCGTACCAGCCGGCGTCCGTCCGGGTGACGTAGCCGCAGCGGGTGTACTCCCAGGCGTCCGCCGGCACCTCCGGGTCGCTGCCGGTGTACGCGCCGGTATTGCCCGCCATGGCGTACTGGAGCGCCGTCTCATTCTCCGGCACGAAGACCACCGTCAGGTAGAAGGCCCAGGTGTTCTCGCCGATTTCCCCGCCGGCCCGGGCGCTCTCCGTGGCCGCCTCGGCCGGTTCAACGGTGCACCGGACGTAGGTATAGGCGTAGCTGCTGCCGCCGGTAACCCGGAGATGCACCTCGGCGTTCTCCTGGCACAGCTGGCGGGCCGCCTCCAGGTAGTCCTGCCCGCTGTCGGCCAGCAGGTGCTGCTGCATCGTCTCGTAGCTGCCGCCAGCCGCCAGGAACTCCGCCTCGTCGTACCACCGCCGGGCCGTGTCGCCCACCGGCTGCGCGGCGGGGTCCTCGGGCATCTCGGCCGCAAAGCCGTACGTCTCGCCGTTCACCGTCAGCTGCACCCGCTTGGAGCCCTCCCAGAAGGTGAGCGACCAGTCCTGGTCCTCGGCTGCCGGCAAAATGGTCAGCTGCGGGCCGTCGGTGTTGGGCGTCGCCGGCGGGATTACGCTGTACGTGTAAGAGGACAGGTAATTGCCGTAGTACACGGCGTTGTCCGTGTCCTGGCCGGCCACGTTGCCGACGACCATGTCCCCGTCCACGGTCATCACCAGCCGGGTGGCGGTGCCCTCCGTCCGCAGCTGGGCCAGGACCGCCGTCAGGTATTCGCTGCCGTCGGTCGCCGCCGTCGTGTCCGCCGAGCAGACTTCCACGGCCGCCGCCGTATAGGCGTCCCCATACTGTGCCACCATCTCCACGGTGTTGTACAGGACCTCCAGCGAGTCGGCGTAGAGGATGGCGTGAGCTTCCTGCCACGCGCCGTCCACCTGCTGGAGCACCAGGTACGGCCGGCCCTCGGCAGTCACCTCGGTGATTTGATTGCCGTCCAGCTCCGTGCCCGCCGGGAGAGCCGCCGCGGCCGCCTCCGGATTGTCCACCTGCAGCCGGTAGCGCAGCTGATACATATGGGCGCCGATGGCCTGGGCCGCCTCGCCCAGCGGCACTTCCGTCAGCTCCACGTCGGAGGACCCCAGCACCGTCCAGTCGGCTCCGCCCAGTTCGGTGTAGTAGTCCGTCATCGACTCCACTTCCCGCTGGGCGTGGTCCCACACCGCGGCGGGAGCCGTCTCATCCACCGCCGTCGCCGTGCCGTCGCCGGCTTCCGCCGGGGCGCCCGGCTCCCCGGCATCGGCGGCGCCGGTAAAGGTGCATCCGACGGCAGCCGCCGCCAGCAACGCCACAAGCACTCCCACCGAGAGAGCCGTCCTCGGCCGTTTCACCAACATCGTAATCCGCTCCTTCAGTCCGCGTGCGCTGCCGGTCATGGTCGTTGCCGTCACCAGCAGCGCGGTGGGTTTCCGACACGTCATGGCAATGAGGGTCCGGCCGTAGGCCGCCCGTTCGCCCTCCCCCAGCACCCGGACCGTGGCGGCGTCGCAGGCCAGCTCGCCGTCGGCCTTCGAGAGAATCGCCGCCGCCCAGGCCAGGGGGTTGTACCAGTGGAGGCAGAGCGCCGCGCAGCGCAGCACCGCCCAGAGGGCATCCCCCTGCCGCCAGTGGCACGTCTCATGAATCACCGTGTGGCGCAGCGCCTCGGGAGCTGCCGCCGCCTCCGGCGTCACATAGACGGCCGGCCGGAGGAGACCAAAGAGGCAGGGTGTGTCCAGGGCCGCGCTGACATAGACCGGCAGCCGCGTCCCCGCCACGGTCAGAGAGCGCCGGGAGCGGCGCAGCCGTGCGGCAAAGCGCCCGTTGGCCGCCAGGAAGACGTACGCCAGTATGGCCCCACCGGCCACCCAGGTCCCCAGAAGCACCGTCCGGAGGTTCCATGCTGTCTGCCGGCCCACAGACGCCGGCTCCGGAACGGTTGGCGCGGCAGGCTGCTGCACAGAGGCCTGCGCGCCGAGGTTCTCCGACGGCGTCGAGGCGTCAACCGGCTCCGACGGCGCCCAATCGACGGCGGCCGTGTGCTGCCTCGCCCGTTCCACCGTGTTCAGGACGCTCATCTGGCTGCTGCCGAAGCTGACCGGCACGAGCAGCCGCACCAGCACCAGCGCCCAAAGCCCATAGAGGAACCGGGGGCTGACCCGCCCCTTGAGCGCCAGCCGCAGCAGCAGTACGACGGCCAGCAGCGCCGTGGATGAGAGAATCCACTCAATCATGGCCGTCCTCCAGTTCCCGCAGCAGCGCGTACAGCTGGTCGATTTCCTCCTTCGGCAGCGTCTGCCGCCGAGTCAGGGTGCTGACCAGCAGCGAGACGCTGCCGCGGTACGCCCGGTCCAACAGGTCTGCCGTCTCCTGCACCGCCGCGTCCTCCCGGGCCAGGATCGGCCGAAAGACCTTCACACCGTCCTCGCTGGCGGCGGCGACGGCGCCTTTCGCCTCCAGCCGCCGCAGGAGCGTCAACGTGGTGCTGCGGCTCCAGCCGGTCCGCTGCTCCAAAAGCTCCGCGGTCTCCCGACCGGTCCGCGGGCGCTCCCACAGGCACTCCATCACCTGCCACTCCGCCGACGTCAGGCCGCAGCCCTCTTTCTTTCCCATTGTCCTCTGGCACCTCCTCGTTTTACATTTGTAACATTATACTATCACGCCATGTTACAAATGTCAACAGCGCGAGGCAAAAAATATCGGCCGAAGCGGCCGGTTTGCTATGTGAGCGCACAGCAAACCGGCCGCGCGCCGTTTCCTTTGCCCGCTATCGGCGCGCGCCCGCGGCGCGCAACGTGTTATCTCCGCTTGCCCAGGTGCCAGCGGGGCGGCTCCGCGTCGTCCGGCGTCCGCTTGGTATAGGCCAGATAGACCACATGGGCCACCACGGTAAACAGGATGCAGAACATCCGGCCGCCGTTGTCCGCCACCATGGCGCTGTCGGCGCCGTAAAGCGCCGTGGAGGCCCCGTTGACGTACCATCCCAGCAGCAAAAGCAGGATGGAAGCCGCCGTCCGCACCCCCAGGAGCTTCGACCCGCCGGCGGCCATCGTCTGGAACGGCAGCCGCACGCGCTTGACAATTAGAACCAGAACGATTGCCACAGCCGTCGCAAGCCCCCAGGCCAGATACAGGGCGTTGAGGACCGGGGAATCCCACCGCGCCAGCATATCCAGCACAGCGAGAAGGGAAACCACCAGACCCACGCCGGTGCAGGCCTCCACCACCGATTTGCGCACAAAAATCACATCCTTAGAAAAAGAACGAGAGCAGCGATTGCCGCTCTCGTTCGTGTTGGCATTACCTATTTTCCCGTGCAGTCACCCGCAAAGTATTTTCGGCGCAGACGAGCTTAACTTCTGTGTTCGGAATGGGAACAGGTGGACCCTCGCCGCAATCAACACCAACTTACTTTTCTTCGAAAAGAAAAGTAAGCAAAAGAAACGTTCAACTTTCTTCTCCTTACCGTTCTTTTCTCGGTAAGCTATTCTATTTTACCAAAAGCCACTTCGTTTGTCAAGCACTTTCTGCTCTCCCAAAAACTTTCCTCCGTTAACCCGCATGAAGCCCGCTTCATGCGGAAGGAAAAAAGGAGGGAGCAGAGTGCAGTTTTCGCCGCCAGGCGGAAACGAAACGCCGCGAGCTTCTTTTTGACTGGTGACCCGTACCGGATTCGAACCGATGTTAACGGCGTGAGAGGCCGCTGTCTTAACCACTTGACCAACGGGCCGCGTCGTCGA
>CAJFNZ010000074.1 GCA_904395905.1 uncultured Oscillospiraceae bacterium
CTGGATGTCCTGCGGCGGCAGGATGTTCTTCAGCTCCACCCGGTTGACCTTGATGCCCCACGGGTCGGTGGCCTCGTCGAGGATGGCCCGCATCTTCGTGTTGATGACGTCGCGGCTCGTCAGGGTCTGGTCCAGCTCCAAATCGCCGATGATGTTCCGCAGGGTCGTGGCCGTCAGGTTCTCGATGGCGCTCATCGGGTGCTCCACGCCGTAGGCGTACAGCTTCGGGTCGGTAATCTGGAAGTAGAGGACGGTGTCAATCTGCATGGTGACATTGTCCTTGGTGATCACCGGCTGGGGCGGGTAGTCGAGCACCTGCTCCTTGAGGCTGACCTTCTTGTAGACCCGCTCGATGAACGGGATCTTGAAGTGCATCCCCACCTCCCAGATGGCCGAAAACGCGCCCAGCCGCTCGATGACGTAGGCCCGGGACTGCTGCACAATGTAGACGTTGCGGATGATGAGAATCAGGATGGCGATGGCCAGGATGCCGACGGCAATATAGACTCCCATAGGTTGTCTCCTCTCTCAAAAATGAATCTTCTCTTCGGACAGACGGGCTCAGACCGGCGCGGCCACGGCGGCGGGCCGGACGATGACCTTGACGCCGCTGATGGACAGCACCTGCACCTGCGCCCCGGCCGGGATGGTGCTGCCGTCCTGGGAGCGGGCGGTCCACTCCACACCGGCGACCTTGACGGCGCCGGTCGCGGCCACGTTGTCGATGGGCTCGGTGACGACGCCCACCATTCCCAGGATCCGGTCGGCGTTCGTGCGGGCCGGCCGCTGGACGCCGCGCCGCTTGACCAGAGGCCGCAGGCAGGCCAGCAGGACGGCCGAGACGACGATGAACGCCGCCAGCTGCACCGGGAACGACGCCCCCAGCAGCGCGGCGACAAATGCCGCAATGGCGCCCCCGGCAAACCAGGCAGACACCAGCGCGGCGGTGGCGCCCTCCACAATCCCCATCAGAATGGCCACGGCCAACCAGACGTATGCCAGAACGGTCATGGCGGTTCCTCCTTTCCGGCGGCGCGCGCCGCCTTCTATATTGGTACTATACTCGTTTTTCGGCCATTTGCCAACGGGTATTTCCGACGAATTTTCAACAATTTTTTAGACGGGCAATTCTTGCGTTTTGTTCCGGGTTTCGCTATAATAAAAGCTGTTTCCGCGATTTTACAGAAAATTTACCGGGGCGGCGCCCCGGTGGGAGAGGGGAGCGTTGGACGATGCGCGAATGGAAATTTGCCGTCCCGTGCCTGTTCGGCCTCGAGGGGCTGGTGGGCGAGGAGCTGCGCCGCCTGGACGTCCGGGACGTGCGGGTGGAGAACGGCCGGGTCTGGTGTGCCGGCGGGCCGGCGGAGCTGGCCCGCATCAACCTCTGCCTGCGCATGGGTGAGCGGGCGCTGGTGTGGCTGGGCGGCTTTCAGGCGGACAGCTTTGAGGCGCTGTTCCAGGGGGTCCGGGCCCTGCCTCTGGAGGACTGGATCCCCCGGGACGGCCGCTTCCCCGTCAAGGGCCACTGCCTGGACGCCGTCCTCCACTCGGTGCCGGACTGCCAGGCCATCGTGAAGAAGGCCGCCGCCGACCGGCTGGGCGGCCGCTACGGCCTCCGGTGGCTGCCGGAGACCGGGGCGCTCTATCAGCTGCAGTTCGCCATCGTCCGGGACCGGTGCGATTTGTTCCTGGACGCCTCCGGCGCGGGGCTCCACAAGCGGGGCTACCGGGCCGTGGGGAACGAGGCGCCCCTCCGGGAGACCCTGGCCGCGGCCATGGTCCAGCTGGCCCGCTACCGGGGGCGGGACACCTTCCTCGACCCCTTCTGCGGCTCCGGGACCATCCCCATCGAGGCGGCCCTGACGGCGCTGAACCGCGCCCCGGGCCTGGGCCGCAGCTTCTCGGCCGAGCACTGGCCCGCCGTCCCCGCCGAGATCTGGCGGCAGGAGCGGGCCGCCGCCCGGGACCGGGAGTTCCGCGGGGAGTACCGGATCTTCGGCAGCGACCTCGACGAGCGGAGCCTGGAGATTGCCCGGGCCAACGCCCGGAAGGCCGGCGTGGAGGGGCGGATCCGCTTCTCCCGGGCCGACGCCGTCCGGCTGGAGCTGCCCGAGGGCGGCGGCGTCCTGGTGGGCAACCCGCCCTACGGCGAGCGGATGCTGGACCGAAAAGCCGCCCAGGAGCTCTACCGGCGGCTGGGCCGCCATCTGGGCGCGGCCGAGGGGTGGAACGTCTACCTCCTCAGCGCCGAGCCGGAGTTCGAGCGGTATTTCGGCCGCCGGGCCGACAAGCGGCGCAAGCTCTACAACGGGATGCTCCAGTGCAACCTCTATATGTATCTCCAGGGGAGGGGCGGCCGCCGGTGAACCATCTCTTTCTTGTCAACCCGGCCGCCGGCAAGCGGGACGCCACCGCCGCCTGCCGCGCGGCCGTGGCCGACGCCTTTGCCGGGCTGCGGGCGTCCTGGGCGCTCCGGGTCTCCGAGGGGCCTGGCCACTGCGAGGTCCTGGCCCGGGAGGCCTGCCAGTCCGGCGGCGAGGTGCGCCTCTACGCCTGCGGCGGCGACGGCACCCTCAACGAGGTGGTCAACGGCGCCGTCGGCTGCCCCAACGCCGCGGTCACCCACTTTCCCACCGGCTCGGGCAACGACTTCATCAAGACCGCCTCCGACCCGGCGGCCTTCCGCCGGCTGCCGCTGCTGCTCGACGGCGACGAGGGGCGCTTCGATTTGATTCGCGTCAACGGCGGCCGCTGCGCCCTGAACATCTGTTCCATGGGCTTCGACGCCCGCATCGGCACGGAAATCGCCCGCTACAAGCGGCTGCCTCTGGTCACGGGCCGCGGGGCCTACGTGATTTCCGCACTGGTCAACACCGTCCGCGGCATCGCCCAGCCCTACGAAATCACCCTGGACGGCGGCGAGACCCTGTCCGGGAAGCGGACCCTCGTCTGCATCGCCAACGGCCGCTGGTACGGTGGCAGCTTCAACCCCATCCCCGAGGCGCGGCCCGACGACGGCATCCTGGACGTGCTGGTGGTGGAGCCGGTCTCCCGCCTGACCGTGGCCCGGGTCATCGGCAAGTACCGCCGCGGCCTCTACCGGCAGTACCCCGAGCTGATTACCGCCCGCCGCTGCCGGAGCCTCCGCATCCGGTGCGACCGCCCCTCAGCCGTCAACGTGGACGGGGAGCTGCTCCGCGAGACCGACGTCACCTTCCGCATCGCCGACGAAAAAATCCGCTTTGTCTATCCAAAGGGCCTCACCTGGTCCGGTACATCCGAAGAAATCAGGAGAATTCCGGCGGAAAAACGAGAGAACATCAGATAATCGAATATTCTATGAATGTCATATAAATTTCTGGGTGTTTTTCCTGGATTTTCGGGTAAAATTCCTCTTGCACAAATGGAGGCCTTGCTTTATTATAATACGTGTTAGCACTCAGGTTGAGCGAGTGCTAACACGACTGAAGTAGACACATGACGGCGCCGCCCGCGGCCCGCCATCGAACACATTTTAGGAGGTAACGCAACTATGAAACTGACTCCGCTTGCCGACCGTGTCCTGCTCAAGCCCATCGAGGCTTTGGAGACCACCAAGTCGGGCATCATCATCTCCACCGCCACGAAGGAAAAGTCCGCTTTTTCCGAGGTTGTGGCTGTGGGCCCCGGCGGCATGGTGGACGGCGTGGAGGTCAAGATGACCGTGAAGCCCGGCATGAAGGTCGTCTCCGCCAAGTACAGCGGCACGGACGTGAAGATTGACGACCAGGACTACACGCTCGTCAAGCAGTCGGACATTCTCGCTATCGTCGAGGACTAATTTAGGAGGTACGCACACATTATGGCTAAGCAAATTCTGTACGGCGAGGACGCCCGCAAGGCGCTGCTGTCGGGCATCGACCAGCTCGCCAATACCGTCAAAGTCACCCTGGGCCCCAAGGGCCGCAACGTGGTCCTGGCCAAGAAGTTCGGCTCCCCGCTGGTCACCAACGACGGCGTGACCATCGCCAAGGACGTGGAGCTGGAGGACGCCTTTGAGAACATGGGCGCGCAGCTGGTCCGCGAAGTGGCCACGAAGACGAACGACGTGGCCGGCGACGGCACCACCACCGCCACCCTGCTGGCCCAGGCCATGGTCCACGAGGGCCTGAAGAACGTCACCGCCGGCGCCAACCCCATGGTCATGCGCAAGGGCATCGAGAAGGCCGTTGCCGCCGCCGTGGACGCCATCAAGGCCAATTCTGAGGTCATCAAGGGCAGCGACGACATCGCCCGGGTCGGCACCGTCTCCTCCGGCGACGAGGAAATCGGCAAGCTGATTGCCGAGGCCATGGAGAAGGTCACCTCCTCCGGCGTCATCACCATCGAGGAGTCCAAGACCGCCGACACCGGCCTGGAAGTCGTCGAGGGCATGCAGTTCGACCGCGGCTATATCTCCCCGTATATGGTCACCGACACCGAGAAGATGGAAGCCGTCGTGGACGACCCCTATATCCTGATTACCGATAAGAAGA
>CAJFNZ010000075.1 GCA_904395905.1 uncultured Oscillospiraceae bacterium
ACTATGACGACGGCCGCCAGGTCTATGACGTGGAGTTCGTCGTGGCCAGCGGCAGCGGCTACCTGGAGTACGACTACGAGATTGACGCCTCCACCGGCGCCATCCTCAGCGTGGACCAGGACGCCGAGTTCTACCAGCCCACCACGCCGTCCACCGGCGGCACGACCACCATCTCCAGAGAGCAGGCGCAGCAGACGGCGCTGTCCCGGGTCTCCGGCGCCACGGCGTCCAACGTCTACGAGCTGCATCTGGAGTGGGACGACGGCCGGCAGTACTACGAGGGAAAGATTTACTACGGCACCATGGAGTACGACTTCACCATTGACGCCGTCACCGGCGCGGTGGTGGAGTGGGAGGCCGAATCCATCTACGACTGATTCGCTGCGAACAGGAGAGCGCCTTCGGTGAAAGCCGGGGGGACATGAAAGAACTGGACCGGCGCGGCGGCTGACGGTCGGAGCGAAAAGGAACCGGCGTGTGATTTCGTCATGAAATGGCACGCCGGTTTTCTGCGCGCTTCCGGCGGGCCGCCGGGGCGCGGGAAACGGGTCCGTCGGCCCGAGGGCGCCGGAAACGTTCGCGTCATGGGGCGTCCGGGCGCGACGGCACGCTGGCGAAGATCCGCTTGGAATACAGGGAAATCAGACCGCAGCGACGGCGGCCCCGATGAAGACCGCCCAGCGCGCCCCGGGTGATGAGGATGGGGGTTCCGACAATCCTCACCGCGCGCAAAACCAAATGGAAGAGCGACACCAGAAAGACCACCGATTGGCTGGATAAACATGGGCGCCGCCTTATTTTTTGAGCAAATTTGCCGATATATTTCATAGAAAGACTGACGATTTGGGGGGAGGATCCGGAAATGAATTTGACATCGCTGACATCGCTGAACCAGTACGTCAAGACGCTGAAGCTGCAAACCGTCTGGAACCTCAAGCAGGAGCAGGGGGCCTACGGCGCCCAGGGCAAGCGCCTGGAGGACTGGCTGCAAACGCCGACGGCTTCCGCGCCGGGCCGGGCGTCGGGGGAGCAGGAGGACACCAAGCTGACGACCATCCAAATGAAGGTCTACAACGGCAAGACGCTGACGCAGAAGGAACTGGACTACCTGCGGGAAAAGGACCCGGAGACCTACCGGAAGGCCCAGGCCATGGAGCGCTCCAAGCGGGCGTACGAGGAGGCCTTGCGCCGCTGCCGGACCAAGGAGGAGGTGGAGCGGCTGCGGCTGTCCCATCTGAGCGCCTCGTTGAGCACGGTCAACGCCGTCAAGAACAACCCCCATATCCCCAAGGCCCGGAAGCTGGAAATCCTGATGATGGAGAACGGCAAGCTGCAGGCCCAGGAGTGCCTCACCCGGGCGTTTATGCAGACCCGGGAGTACGCCCGGCTGCCCTCGGAGCGGGACCGGGAGCACCGGGACTGGGTGGAGATTTCCCAGGGGCGTCGGCCGGAGGCGTTTCCCGCGTCCCCGGAGGAGGCGCCGGAATGGCTGCCCGCACAGGAGGAGGCGCCCCTGCCGGTGCAGCCGCCCGTGCGGCGGGAGGAAGCGCAGTCCGACCCAGACGCGGCGGACACGGAGGCGCCGCCGCAGGCAGCCTCCAGGAAACCCCTGGAGACCCGTGGGTAAAATCGGAAAATTTTTGGAAAACCGCCGGGATAACCGTGGACAATCGGCCGAATCTTTGGTATACTACAGGCAAGAAATGCTGGACCGGCAGCGGTCCACCGGGAGGCGGCAGCCATGAAGTGTCCCTATTGCGGGTATCAGGAGAGCAAAGTTGTGGATTCGCGTCACTCCGAGGACGGGGTGAGCATCCGGCGGCGGCGGGAGTGCCTCTCCTGCGGCAAGCGGTTTACGACGTATGAGACGGTGGAGAGCCTGCCCATGGTGGTCGTCAAAAAGGACGGCAGCCGCCAGACCTTCGACCGCTCGAAGATCCTCAACGGGATGCTCCGGGCCTGCGAGAAGCGCCCGGTGGCCATGGCCGACCTGGAGCAGGCGGTGGACGAAATCGAGCAGACGGTGCAGAACGCCCTGGAGCGGGAAATCCGCACGTCGGAAATCGGCGAGCTGGTCATGGAGCGGCTGCGGCCCCTGGACGAGGTGGCCTACGTCCGCTTCGCCTCGGTTTACCGCCAGTTCAAGGACATCAACACGTTCCTTGAGGAGCTGAACAAGATTCTCAAGGAGAAGTGACGGGCGGCGCCGGACCGCGGCGCACGGAACGAAAACGGACGGGAGCGCAGAGGATTCTCTGCGCTCCCGCATTTTTGTTTGCAGACACATGGCAGATCCGGCCATGCGCCGCTTCCGTTTGTCCGGGGCTGCGGCGCACCCGCGGCGCGGGAAGGGTTCGGCGGCGGCCGGCGTCAGGTCTCGCCCAGGCCCAGGTCCTCCAGGAAGGCCGCGGCGGCGGCCGGGTCCGCCAGGTCTGCGTCCAGGGGCAGGGTGAACAGGGCCCCCGCCGCCGGGTCCGCCAGGGAGAGGCTGCCGTCTTCCGCCATGGGGAACTGGCTCGGGGACGGCGTGCCGCCCTGGTATACCGCCAGGTAGACCGTCCGGTCGGCGAAGACCTGGAGGTTCTGCACGTCCAGGATGTAGTAGGCGATGCCGTCGAGGACCTGGCACTGGGCGAAGCCGTCCAGGGTCCAGCTGTTCACCGCCCGGACGGGGCAGCCGGCCACCAGGGGCGTGGTGGTCCAGGAGAAGGCGTCGAAGGTCTCGGCCTCCAGAGGCGTGCCGTCGGTGCGGGCCAGGGCGGTCACCACGTAGGTGTGGTCGGCGGCCAGGTCGCTTCCCCAGGCGGAGAGGTTCCGGCCGCTGACGGTCCCCAGCAGGGTGACGGCGTAGTCGCCGACCACCTGGGTCTCGTTGCAGACGACGGCGTCCTCGCCGGCGAAGGCGGCGGCCAGGGTGGGGTTGTCCATGGCGTCGGCCACCTGGGCGGGGGACCGCCAGAGGACGGCGGCGGATACGCCGGCCGCCAGCAGGACGACGGCGGCCGCCACCAGCAGGGCGAGCTTTTTCATTCGGTTCTTGCGCATGACACAGGACTCCTTTTCAGATGACGGGTCCAGAGCCGCGTCCAGCTTCCGGAGGGTCCGGGCCTCGAAGTCCTCGGAAAACGTCACCGCGTCAAAGGCGTCGCGGTAGTCTTGTCGGTTCATTCCACATCCTCCTTCAAAAGCTGTCTCAGCCGTTCGCGCCCCCGGGAGAGCCGGGTTCCCACCGTGGGTGCGGGCAGGCGCAGCAATCTGGAAATTTCTTGGATGGAATAGCCCTCGTAGTAGTAGAGATGGAGTACAGCGCTGTACTTGGCCGGCAGGGCCTGCACGGCCGAAAGGAGCGGGAGGGGCTCCGGCGTATCCCCTCCGGGTAGGGTCTCGGCGGCCTCCAGCGGGAGGTTCCGCCGGGCCGCGGACCGGGCTGCGTCGCAGGCGCGGTGGATGGTGGCGCGAATCAGCCACGCCTTCTCGTGCTCGGCGTCCCGGAACTGCGGCCGGGCGGTCAGCAGCTGCAGGAAGACCTCCTGCACCACGTCCTCGGCGTCGGCGGGGGAGGACAGCCGGGTCATGGCGATGCGCAGCAGCATCCGGCCGTAGGCGGCCACCGCGCGGCAGACGGATTCTTTGGTACCAGGTGAATTCAGACGTCTCAGCTCCTTTCACCCAGAACACGATGGAGCGCGCCGAAATTTTTCACGCGCCGGAAATTTTTTCGCGCTCCACGGGACGAAAAACGGCCTCGAATCCCGATAACGGGTTCGAGGCCGTGGAAGGGCCGGCCGCGGTCACTCCGCGGCGCCGGCGTAGACGAAGGCGTTGGGCAGCTGACGGCCCTCGGGGCAGTCGGGGTTGGAGCAGCGGGTCACGTACTCGCCGTCGTACCAGAGGATGGCGCTGGTGCCGCCGTCCAGGTTCATGGCCTGCATACAGTTGTGCTCCAGGAGGATCTCGCCGCACTCGGCCACGCTGATGCCCAGGGAGTCCAGCAGGCGGCCCTCCACCACCAGCATGAGGATCTCGCCCCGGTCCGACTGGCCGATGACCGCCCGGGGGTTCAGGCTGTTCCAGCCCTCAGTGTTCAGCTGCTGGCCGTCAACGATGATGGCCGGCGTGAACTCCACGGCGTCGGTGGTCTCCGGATGGACCTCCGACTGGGCATCGACGATGTAGACGTAGTCGTCCTCGCGCAGCTCCAGCCGCTTGTAGCTCCAGCCCATGTGGACGCCGCGGCTCTCGCCGTCGGCCATGGCGTAGCCGGCCAGGATGCCGCCGTTGCCGACGCCCTCCTCGTCGATGAAGCTGCTGGCGGTCATCGCCAGGACGCCGCCGTGGGCCTCGGCGATGGTTCCGGCGTACTGGCCGGCGGAGCCGAGGTAGGCCGAGTTCTGCACCGAGAGGCGGCTGGGGTCCTTGGCGACCGCCAGGACGCCGCGGTAGCCGCTGCCGGAGACGCGGACCAGGAGAATCTGGTTGGGCACGTCGATGGCCAGCACCCGCTCGCCCATGGTGGTCTGGATGGAGGTGCCCTCGTCGTCCAGGCCGGCCTCGTTGATGTAGAGGTTCTCCCAGCCGTTCTCCAGGGCCTCCGGGTGCTGGAGCAGGTAGGCCTCCATGGAGTTCCGGTCCAGCTCCCAGAACAGCTCATAGAAGGCCTCCTCCTCGGAGTCGCCCTGGTTCTCGGTGAGGCCGGGGGCGTCGCCGGTGGAGCCGGTGTCCTGGGCCCAGCTGTCGGAGGAGCTGTGCTGGGTCTGTTCCTCCATGGCCTCCGAGCGGGCGGCCATGGCCTCGTCGATGACGCTCTGGGGCAGGAAGGCCGTGGCCAGCCACTGGTGGTTCATGGTGTCCATGGCCGTTTGGATGTAAATGGTCCGCCACTTGGCAATGAAGGGAATGTTGGAATAGACGCAGAGGAAGTAGAGGGCCTCCAGCAGGGCCAGGACAATCAGGACGACGGTCAGGGCCCGGCGGCCGCGGCCGGGTTTCCGCTGCCGGGGCCGGCGGGCGGCGGGGGCCGAGCGGGTGTTTCCGAATAGTTTGACTTGACTCACTGTGATACTCCTAATGCAAAGCGCCGGGATTCCGGCTGAAATATTCGGCGGATTTGATTCATCATACCATGCGGGGCGGAAGCTGTAAACAGAAAAGGCCGTTTTTTGTCGAAAAAAAGTTGGAAAATGTCAGGAGTCCGCTGTGCCGGGCCTGCGGGTGAAACCGTTTGCCGCATGGCCTGCCTGCAAGGGAACAGACCGTTTATCAGAGCCCCACCGAGCCGTGCGCGCACGGCGGCAGAAGCCGGACAGTCAAGCGCCCGCAGCTGTGTATTCCTGATTGAAAAGGAAACCGTCCGTTTATCAGAGCCCCACCGAGCCGTGCACGCACGGCGGCAGAGGCCGGATAGTCAAGCGCCCGCAGTTGTGTATTCCTGATTCAAAAAGGAACAGACCGTTTTTCAGAGCCCCACCGAGCCGTGCACGCACGGCGGCAGAGGCCGGATAGTCAAGCGCCC
>CAJFNZ010000076.1 GCA_904395905.1 uncultured Oscillospiraceae bacterium
AGTCCCGTGGGGAGAAGGAGGAGCAAGGGAGCGAACGCAGTTTTCGCCGCCAGGCGGAAACGGAGGTGAGCGGACTTTGCTCCGACGCAGTCAAGCCACCGCAGTTGTGTATTGTTATCTAAAAAAACGGGAAACTAGCGGGGAGAGGTGGTTTGATGCGAAATGTGGTCTGTGGTTTGTTGGTGTTGGCGTTGCTTCTGGGGACGGCGGCGGCGCAGGACGGCGTCCTCAGCTGGGTGGACTTCGACGTGGGCGCCGCCCCGCTGCGCCGGGCGCTGGAGCTGGACATCGCCTCCCAGGAGACTGAACAGCCCCTGGACTGGGTGGAGCTCCTGGCCCTGGCGGCCACCCGAACCGGCGGCGGGCAGTTCCCCGCCTCCCAGGTGGACGCCGCCGCCCGGGACTTCCAGTCGGGCGCGTCTCCCCAGGCGCTGCTGGGCTCGCTGTATTCCTATTATGAATCCTACAAGCAGGCCTACGGCGCCGTCCTGGACGGCCTGGTGGGCCACTACGCCGTCCAGCTCCCCGACGAGACGGGGCAGCTGACCTGGAAGGCAACCTACGGCCTCAAGGCGTTCTCCCCCATCGCCGAGGGCTTCTCCTATACCCACTACCAGGACTTCGGCAACCGGCGGGGATACGGCTTCCAGCGGCGGCACCTGGGCAACGACCTGATGGGCGCCTCCGGCACGCCGATTGTGGCCATCGAGGGCGGCACCGTGGAGGCCCTGGGCTGGAACCAGTACGGCGGCTGGCGCATCGGCATCCGAAGCGACGACCGGCTGCGGTATTACTATTACGCCCATCTGCAAAAGGACAACCCCTACGCCGAGGGCCTGGCCGAGGGCAAGCGGGTGGAGGCCGGCGAGGTCATCGGCTACCTGGGCCGCACCGGCTACTCCACCCGGGAGAACACCGAGAACATCCAGACGCCGCACCTGCACCTGGGCCTCCAGCTGGTGTTCGACGAAAGCCAGAAGGAGTGCAACAGCGAAATCTGGGTGGACGTGTACGCACTGGTGGAGCTGCTCTCCACCCACCGCAGCACCGTGGCCCGGGATCCCGAGACCGGCGCATGGCGGCGGGTCTACGGCTACTGGGACCTGGACCGCGCGCCGCTGCCCACCGGGGCGTAGCGGCACATGGCTGCAAAATCCGACGCTGGAGCGACTGGAAATCCCCGCTCATCTCCTTTATACTATTGCCGGAGGCGATGTAGATGTATGTCAGTACACGGCTGGGCCAGCGGATTCGCCAGCTGCGCCGGCTGGCCGGATTTACCCAGGAGTCCCTGGCCAACGACCTTTCCATGAGCCCCTCGCACCTGCGGAAGATTGAGCGCGGCCTCGTCAACACCACCGTGGAGACGGCGGCCCAGATTTTCTCCTACCTGCTGGGCGAACTGGCCAGCGGCACCCCGCCGGTCCTCCTGGTTCCCCTGGATGAGGTGCTGGCCAATCAGGTCCTCTGGCGGTACCGCCTGACGTCCGGCTCCGTCCGCCTGGAGGGCCTCGGCTGGTGCCCCATCTACGGCATCACCGTCCTGCGCCGGCGGCACGGCGGCTGGGCCAAGGCGGCCGTCCTCCGCGACGTCTCTCCCAGCCGCGAAACGGCCCTGGCCATCGTCAGCCGGCTGGACGAGGCCCAGGTCTCGCCCCTGCACCTGGCCGACGCCGTGGCCGATTTGCTGCCCTAGGGCTTCCGTTCCGCCGGAAAATCTGGTACCATGGAGGCAGATTTTCATGTGGAGGAGGCGACTGCCGTGGTCATCCTGCCCGCCCAGGGGGAACCCCTGTACGTGGCCATCTACCGCCAGCTGCGCGAGCAGATCCAGGCGGGCCAGCTGCCGGCGGGGGCGAAGCTGCCCTCCAAGCGGGCGCTGGCCTCCCAGCTGGCCGTCAGCGTCAACACCGTGGACGGGGCGTACAGCCAGCTCCAGTCCGAGGGCTTTGTGGAGTCCCGGCCCCGGAGCGGCTACTACGTCCGCCCCATCGACGCGCTGCAAAAGCTCTCCCTGGCCCGGCCCCAGCCGGCGGCCCCGGCCCGGGAGGCCGACGGCGTCCAGGTGGACTTCCACCCCGGCGGCGTGGCCCGGGAGAAATTCCCCTTCTCCGTCTGGCAGCGGCTGCTCAAGGACGCCCTCGCTGACCCCGCGTCCCTGGAGCGGACGCCGCCCCAGGGGGATCCCGGCCTCCGCCAGGCGGTGGCCGACTACCTCTACGGCGCGCGGGGCGTCCAGTGCGCCGCCGACCAGGTGGTCATCGGCGCGGGCACCGACAGCCTGCTGTCCATGCTCAGCTACATCCTCCCCAGCCGCTGCACGATGGCCGTGGAGAACCCGGTCTACAACCAGGCCTACCGGCTCTTCGCCCGGATGGGCCACCCGGTGCGCCCGGCGGAGATTGACAAGCAGGGCGTCCGGGTGGAGCCCCTGGAAGCCCTGGACAACGTCCTGCTCTATACCACCCCCTCCCACCAGTATCCCCTGGGCCTGAGTATGCCCATGGGCCGCCGGGCCAAGCTCCTCAACTGGGCCGGCCGGGGCCGGTTCCGGTACATCGTCGAGGACGACTACGACTCGGAGTTCCGCTACGACATCCGCCCGCTGCCCAGTCTCCAGAGCGCCGACCGGAACGGGCGGGTCATCTATCTGGGCACCTTCTCCCGGAGCGTCGCGCCGGCCCTGCGGGTCAGCTACATGGTGCTGCCACCGGAGCTGCTGGCCCTGTACGAGGCCCAGTACGCCCGGTTCTCCACGCCGGTGTCCACCCTGGAGCAGCTGGCCCTGCGGGAGTTCCTCGTCCGCGGGCACTTCACCACCCACCTGAACCGGATGCGCGTCTACTGCCGCAGCAAGCGGAAGCTGCTGGTGGAGGCCCTGGCCCCTCTGGCCGGCCAGGTGCGGATCCTCGGCGAGGCCGCCGGCCACCACCTGACCCTCCAGGCGCGCAACGGCCTGACCGAGGCCGAGCTCTGCGCCCGCGCCCTGGCCGCCGGGGTGCGGGTCTACCCCATCTCCCCCTACTTCATGGGCCGCTGCCCCTACGAGGGCAAGGTGCTGCTGGGCTTCGGCGGCCTCAGCGACCGGCAGCTGCTCGCCGGCGCGGCCGCCCTGGTCCGGGCCTGGCAGGTCCCGCCGCCCCCTTGCGAACCCGTCTCTGAGACGGTATAATCATATTCAGAGAAGCTTGTTCCGAAGGAGGACGAAGGATGAAACTCGCAGTCATTGGCCCCGGCGCCATGGGCCTGCTGTTCGGCGCGCGGCTGGCCCAGCAGGGCCACGAGGTCTACATGGTCGGCACCAACCCCGCCACGCTGGAGAAGCTGGAGCGGGAGGGCATCGACATCACCTGGCAGGGTGTGCGCAGCCGCGTCCCGGTCCACGCCCGCCTGGCCGGGGAGATGGAGGGGCCGGTGGAGCTGGCCATGCTCTTCACCAAGACCACCGCCTCCCGCGCCGCCCTGGAGGCCTGCGGCGCCTACGTGGGCCCGGAGACCTGGATGCTCAGCCTGCAAAACGGCCTGGGGAACCTGGAGCTGCTCTCGGAGTACGTGCCGCGGCAGCGGCTGCTGCTGGGCGTGACCGGCTTCGGCTCGGACCTGGAGGCGCCGGGCCGGATTGTCTCGGCCGGCGCCGGGTACGTCAAGCTGATGGCGGTGGAGCCCGAGGGCCAGGCCATGGCCGAGCGCGTCAACGCGGCCCTGAACGGGGCGGGGCTCACCAGCCAGCTGACCGGGGACGTGATGACGGCCATCTGGGAGAAGGTGGCCCTGAACGCGGCCTTCAACGCCATCTGCGGCGTCTGCCAGGTGCCGTGCGGCGGCCTCCGGGCCGAGGACGGCCGCCAGCTGGCCCGGATTCTGGCCCGGGAGGCCTGCGCCGTGGCCAACGCGGCCGGCGTCCCGGTATCGGCCGACGCGGTGCTCGACCGCATCGACCAGGTCATCTTCCAGCAGGACGCCGCCCACTACCCCTCCATGGCCCACGATTTGGCCCAGAAGCGCCCCTCTGAGGTGGAAGCCATCAGCGGGGCCATCTGGCGCAAAGCCCGGGAGCTGGGCATGGAGGCCCCCTACAACGAGGCCATGTACCGGCTGATTAAAACCATCGAAGCCAACTACTGACCCCGCACGACAGACAGACTGCCGGCGGCGGTGAACGAAACCCGTTCACCGCCGCCGGCATTTTTTTCTGTGCAAACGCACCGCAGCCCTTCCTGCGGCGCGTCCACGGCGCAGGAAGGTCACTCCTTCAAAAACGGCACCATCTCCTGGAGCAGGTTCCGGACGACCGCCAGCTGGTTGTCGGAGCACTGCTCCAGCAGCCCCTGGATCTCCCGGAGATACGCGCTCTTCTCCCGGCTGGGCCGCGATTCGGCCGAGGGATTGGGAAAGATGTCGTTGGCGGTTATCCCAAAATACTCAATCAGCTCCATCAGCTTGTCCAGGCTGAACCGCCGCTCCCCCCGCTCGCACTGGCCGAGGTAGTTTGTCTCCGTGTCCAGTACCTCCGCCAGATTTTGCAGGGTCAAACCCTTTAATTTCCGGTATTTCCTGATATTTTTTCCTATTTCAAAGGACAAATCGTCCATGACCGATGCCCCCCTTCCATATGGGTATTGTACGGGGCGCAGCCGCTCTTTGGGAGTTACGCCATGCCATGATAAGCAATGCAAAAAGCAATGTTTAGCATTGACAAATGCAATTTGCTTTGTATATAATAGCAAAAAGCGTCAACCCTATATTCCAGCGTTCCCACGGGGTCGGCGCATCCAACTCAGAGTGAAACCCAAAGAAAGGAAGCACGACCATGCGAGATGAGATGACACGGAAGGAACGGATGCTGGCAGCCATCCGCCGGGAGCCCCAGGACCGGATTCCCACCCAGCTGGACTTCTCCCCGAAGATGCTGGATGTGGTCTGCAACCACTACGGCGCGCCCTGCACCGGTGAGGAGGCCCTGCTCCCCTGGATGGACAACCATCTGGTCTACGGCTTTATCAACGACGCCTTCGGGATGCAGCGCAAGCGGGTGCTCGGCGGCGGGGCCATCGCGTACGACAACTGGGGCTGCGGGTTCGACATCAGCCAGGAGGGCAACTGCCAGGTGGTCCACCCCCTGGAGGACGAGGCGGCCTACTCCACCTATGAGTTCCCCGACCCCAACGCGCCGGGGCTGCTGGACTGGGCCGAGGCGGCCATCGCCCAGTACGGCGACGAGTACGTGGTCAGCTCCTACCAGGTGATGAGCCTCATCGAGCGGGCCGAGGCCCTGCGCGGCTTCCAGAACTTCCTGTGCGATTTGGCCGGCGACGAGGACTTCGCCGAGGAGCTGCTGGAGAAAATCACCGACTACCAGGTGGCCATGGCCAAGCGGTACATCCGCGCCGGCGTCAGCTGCGGCCGGGTCGGCGACGACTACGGCTCCCAGCGGGGGATGCTCATCAACCCGAAGACCTGGCGGCGGCTCATCAAGCCCCGGCTGGCCCGGATTATCGCGGCCTACAAGGACGAGGGCCTGCCGGTCATCCTCCACTCCTGCGGCGACGTGCGCCCCATCATCCCGGAGCTGATTGAAATCGGCGTGGACGTCCTCAACAACGTCCAGCCCGAGGCCATGCCCCGGGAGGACCTGGTGCAGTACCGCGGCCAGGTGACCTTCTACGGCGGCATCTCCACCCAGCAGGTGCTGCCCCACGGCACCGAGGAGGACATCTACAACGAGGTCAAGGCCTGCATCGACGCCTACGGCCCCGGGAACGGCCTGCTGCTCTCCACGGGCATCTCCGTCATGTCCGACGTGCCGGTGAAGAACCTCAACGCCCTGTTCCGCGCCTTCAACGAGCTGGCCGGCGCCCACTACGTCATCCGGGACTGACCGCCCCAAGCGGTTCCTATCACCAAACAAAATCTGGAGGGAACAACATCATGCGAAGATTCACCGCGCTTCTTCTCGCTCTGGTCCTGGCGCTGGGCCTGATGGCCTGTGCCTCGGACGACGCCGCAACCACCACGCCGGACACCGCCGGCGACACGACCGCCGACACCGCTTCCGACGCCGCCGATACGGGCGACACGGGCAGCACGGGCGACAGCGCCGACAATGCCTCCGACGCCGCGGCCGACGGGGAGACCTTCCTCCTGGGCACCTATCTCCAGCTGACCGGCAGCAACGCCGTGGCCGGCACCGACGCCCAGCGGGCCATCGATTTGGCCGTGAAGTACATCAACGAGAACGGCGGCTTCAACGGCGTGCCGGTGGAGGTCCTCCACTACGACACCACCGGCTCCACCGAGGAGGCCGTGAAGGTGGTCCAGCGGATGCTCAGCAGCGACAACGTGGACGCCGTGGTCGGCTCGGTCAACTCCAACGAGGTCTCCGCCTGCATCAGCTACCT
This sequence comes from uncultured Oscillospiraceae bacterium, assembly GCA_904395905.1. GTDB lineage: Bacteria > Bacillota > Clostridia > Oscillospirales > Oscillospiraceae > Avoscillospira_A. The sequence continues at coordinate 6,399 of CAJFNZ010000076.1, forward strand.
GAACGAGGCGAAGGTCTACAACTTCGGCCTGGGCACCTCGGCCACGTGGATGGAGGACCCGGAGATGGTTTACACCTTCCGGGCCAGCGCCAACAACGGCCGCGTCGCCCCGGTGGACGTGGACGTCATCATGAGCCTGGGCTATGACACCGTGGCCATCATCAACGGCACCGACGACACCGGCGCCTCCACGGCCGACGCCTTCGAGGCCGCCTGCGCCGAAAAGGGCCTGACCGTCACCACCCGCCAGCAGTGCGACACCGACGACACCGACTTCTCCGGCCAGATTGCGCAGATCCTCGCCACCGACCCGGACTGCATCTTCATGTCCACCATCGGCCAGACCACCGGCCCCTTCGTCAAGCAGGTGCGGAACATGGGTTACAGAGGAATCATCTGCTTCAAGGACTGCTTCTCCCAGGAGTACCAGGCCATCGCCGGTGCGGAGAACAGCAACTACGTCATCTTCGCCTACCCCTACGTCGTCTATGAGTCCATCGAGGACTGCAACATCGAGCCGGTCCGGGAGTTCCTGGAACTGTACTACAACGAGTACGGCGAGATGATTCAGCACGAGGCGGCCTACCGCGGCTGGGACACCATGATGGTCATGTGGGAGGCCTCGAAGATTGCCGGCAGCAACGACAGCGAGGCCCTGCGGGAGGCCACGAACCAGGTGGTCGTCGAAGGCCTGGGCGGCACCCTGGACTACACCGCCGGCGACCGGGAGGGGTACAGCACGTTCAACAGCTTCATCCTGGTGGACGGCAAGAACCTCCCCCTGACCGAGTGGCAGGAGAACGGCGGCTATGAGGAATACCTGGCCGCCACCGGCCGGGACCGGTAAGCGCACACCCCGCATCCGAAACAGACAGCGGCCCCAGCCAACCGGCTGGGGCCGCGCTTTGTCAATTCACATGAAAAATGCCGCTCGGGTGTCAAAAGGTATACCTTGTGAAAGCGGACGGGCGGGCCGTCCGTGGCGGATGTTCCTGTGAATTCTGGAAAAAGCCGGGCGGATCCGTTGCATTTTTGGCGGGCAGATGGTATCATAGCCATAAGCTGGCCGGGTATCATAATACCTTTTGATAGCCGGCCGGGACGCCGGCCGCCTCTGGGCGCGGCGGCTGTCCGAACGAAACGACGTAGGAGGATGAACAGATGAGAAAGCGGTTTTTGGCAGGGCTCCTGGCCCTGGCGATGGTCGCCGCCATGCTGCCTGCGGCGCTGGCGGCGGAGCCCGGCGAAGCGCCGCCGCAGGCGGCGGCAGGCAGCCCCTATGACGGGGCGGCCGACACGGACCTTCTGACCCGCGCGGTGCTGGCGGACGAGGTGGTCCGGGGCCTCGAACTGACGGGAAGCGGCGCGGACGCCGGCTTCCAGGACCTGGACAGCTGCACGGAGGACCAGCGGACCGCCATCAACACCCTGGCGGAACTGGGGGTTCTGCGGGGCACCGGTCCCGATACCTTCACGCCGAACGGGGAGGTTGTCCGGGCTGAGGCGGTGGTGGTCCTCTGGCGGGCCCTGGGCTGCCCCAGCAACACGGAGGACCAGACGGTTTCCTACCCGGACGTGGCCATCGGCGACTGGTTCGCGCCGGCCATTTTCAGCTTCACCGCCATGGGCATCGTGCAGGGCACCGGCAGCGGCGCGTTCGACCCCTACGGGGCGGTTTCCGTCGGGGAGCTGCGCGCGCTCCTCAGCCGCTGCGCCGGGGCCGACCAGACCGGCGTCACCACCGGCGGCGTCTCCCGGGTCGAGATGGCGGTGGAAGCCTATGAGGGCTTCCGCAGCGGTCCGCTCCAGGCCGTGTACGAACAGAAACTGGCAGAGGGCTTCCAGAACCCCTACGTGGACGTGGACGCCTGCACGGAAGAGGAGCAGGCCGCCATCGGCTTCTTCACCGCCCTGGGCGTCGTCAGCGGGTACAACCCGGAGAATGAGGCCGACGGGCAGCTGCGCTTCTATCCCGACGCGCCGGCCTCCAACCTCCAGATTGCCATGTTCCTCATGCGCTGCGCGCAGCTCCGGCAGGAGTCGGAGACCGTGACCTACCGTGCGGCGGCCGGCGACCCGCAGCAGGCGGCCATCGACGCCGCATTCGAGTTCCTGCGCAGCCAGGGGCTGGACGTCGCAGCGGCCTGGGAGAACCCCAACGCGCCGGCCCTGCCGGCGGATTTGGCCGGCTGGAATGACGGCCTGCGGCCCGCCGCGCCGGAAATCGCCTTCACCGGCGGCCAGGCCGTCCTCACCGCCGGCGACGGCGCGGACATCCGGTATACCACCGACGGCACCGTCCCCACGGCCGACAGCCCCCTCTACACCGGGGCAATCTCCGTCGCGGCCAACACCGTGGTACAGGCCGTCGCCGTGCGGAACAACCTCCTCAGCGACACGGCTTCGGCCACCGCGCCCGCGCAGTCCGGATCCAGTTCCGGCGGCACGGCGGCCGGAGGAAGCGGCAGCGTCACGTCGAGCGAAACGGTGACCAACCCCGACGGCTCCACAACCACCACCGTTACCAACCGCCGGACCGGCGCCGTCACCGAGACCACGCGCTACCCCGACGGCGCCACCCTGGTGGTGGAGACCGCGGCGGACGGCACCGTCACCACCACCGAGACCGACGCCGGCGGCAATGTCATCGAGACGGTGGAAAATCCCGACGGCTCCGGCGTCGTCACCGTGGAGCGGGCGGACGGCTCCGGTTCCGTGACCGCCCTGCGCCCCGACGGCGGCGCGGACGCCCAGGCGACCCTCTCGGCGGAAGCCGTGGCGGAGGCCCAGGCGGCCGGGCAGCCGGCGGCGCTGCCCCTGCCGGCGCTGACGGCCGCAGATTCTTCCGACGACGCCCCCACCGTCGCCGTCTCCCTTCCCGGCGATGATGCGGTCCGGGTGGAGATTCCCCTGGAGAACGGAACCGCCGGCACCGTGGCCGTGCTGGTCGGCGCCGACGGCACGGAAACCGTACTGACGGCCACCATGCCGACGGATACCGGTGTGGCCGTCCTCCTCACCGACGGCGACACGGTGAAGCTGGTGGAAAACAGCAAATCCTTCGCGGACGTGTCCAGCAGCCATTGGGCGGCGGAGGCCATCGCCTTCGCCACCGGCCGGGAGCTGCTCAACGGCACCGCCAGCGACGCCTTCACCCCGGAGGGCGCCACGACCCGCGCCATGCTGACGACCATCCTCGCCCGGCTGGACGGGGTGGACACCAGCGGCGGCAGCCTCTGGTATGAGCAGGGCATGGCATGGGCCGTGGCGGCCGGCGTGTCCGACGGCACCAACCCGGAGGGACGCCTCACCCGCGAGCAGCTGGCCGTGATGCTGTGGCGCTACGCCGGCGCGCCGGCCGGCAGCGGCAGCCTCGACGCCTTCACCGACGGCGACCGGGTCAGCAGCTATGCCGCGGACGGCCTCCGCTGGGCGGTGGGCGCCGGGATCCTAGACGGGGTCGGCAACGGCGTCCTGGCCCCCCAGGGCAGCGCCACCCGTGCCCAGGTAGCGGCCATCCTGATGCGCTTCCTCCTCATCCAGAACGGCTAAAAACCCGCACCGCCCCGAAACAGCAGAATGAGGGCGTCTCCCTTGGGGGAGACGCCCCCTCCAAACTGTCAAAAAACCGCAATGCCGTGCATGAGGGCGGCGCGCATCTTGCACGAGGAAAAGCTCTCAGCAGAGTTTCGCCGCCCGCAGGCGGCGAAAGAAAGTCCCAATCCGTTTTTTCCGGGGACATGCGCCTCGGAAAAAACACTTCTCAGGCTCCGAGTGTGCGGCCCAACGGGCCGTGCGCGTGGGAGCCTGCATCCCCTC
>CAJFNZ010000077.1 GCA_904395905.1 uncultured Oscillospiraceae bacterium
ATGGTGGGAACAACAGGGCTCGAACCTGTGACCCCATGCTTGTAAGGCATGTGCTCTCCCAGCTGAGCTATGCTCCCCCGGACAGCTGTCAAGGGGGGTGCCCTCAACGCGAGATTTATTATACACGATGGAGCCTCCGCTGTCAATCCTAAAATTGCAGATTTCGGAGATTTCTCGCATCCCCCGCTGCCGGGGCAGCCAAAAGGAAAGCCGAGCGCAAAGCTCGGCTTTTGGCGACCCGGAACGGACTCGAACCGTCGACCTCCAGCGTGACAGGCTGGCGTGCTAACCGACTGCACCACCGGGCCGTATTGCGATGCCTTCCCGGCGAAAGCGCCTGGAAGCCATCGGCGACGGGTGTTATTATACCCGGCCGCAGGGCGCTTGTCAAGCACTTTTTCCGTTTTTCCGGCGGCGCTTTTCCGGATCCCGTCCCCTGGCGGAAGGCCCGGCAGGCATCCCAGCCGGGGGGAGCCGCGCAGGCTCCCCCCGGCTGTTCCCCGTCTCAGAGCCGGTATGGGATGCAGGCGTCGCGGCCGGCAGCCTCCACGTACGTCTTGCAGATGCGCGCGCCGTAGATCCGCTCCATGCGCGGCCCGGTAATCATCTCCGCCGCGTCGCCGGTTTCAAAGACGCCGTCCTGGTCCAGCACGGCTATCTGCCCGCCCAGCATCAGGGCGTGGTCGGGCATATGGGTCGTCCAAATCAGGCCGTAGCCGTCGGCCGCCAGCTGCCGGATCTGCCGCAGCACCTTCAGCTGGTTGCCGTAGTCCAGGTGATTCGTCGGCTCGTCCATCAGGATGACGTCCGCCTGCTGGACCATCACCCGGGCAATGAGCACCTGCTGGTACTCGCCGCCGCTGATGTGGGTGTAGGGCTTGGCCGCCAGATGCCGCAGGCCCATCCGCTCCATCGCCTCGTCCACCAGGCGCTCGTCCTCCCGCGACGGGCTCTGCCACAGGCCGATGTACGGCGCGCGGCCCATGGCGATGTAGTCCCGCACCGTGAAGTCATAGGTCCGTGCCTGCATCTGGGGCACGTAGCCAATCCGCTGCGCCAGCTGCCGCGGGAAATAGGCCGACAGCGCCCGCCCGTCCACCCGGATGGTCCCGGCGCCGGGCCGCAGCAGCCCGCCGATGCAGTTGAGCAGCGTCGATTTCCCCGCGCCGTTGGGGCCGAGAATCGTCAGGACCTCCCCCTTGCGGAGGTCGAAGGAGACGTCGCGGAACACCGGCTGGCCCGACGCATAGGCGAACGACGCGCCCCGGACCGAAAGAAACCCTTCCTCCATCCCGCACCTCCTAAACCTTCGTCCGCTGGCGGACCAGCAGCCACGCATAGGCCGGCGCGCCGAGAAAGCCCGACAGGATGCTCAGTGGGATGTCCGAGGCCGTCAGGTTCCGGGCCAGGTTGTCGATGAGAATCAGGAACGACGCGCCGAGGAAGATGCTGGCCGGAATCAGCCGCCTGTTGTCCGACCCCACCAGCAGCCGGCCCAGGTGGGGCATCACCAGCCCCACCCATCCGACGGTGCCTGCCAGGCAGATGGAGCAGGCGGTCAGAATGGTCGCGCACAGGATGGCGACGCCGCGGACCCGCGTCACGTGGACCCCCAGGGTCCTGGCCTCCTGCTCCCCCAGGGCCAGCAGGTTGATGCGCCACCGGAGCCCCACCAGCACCGCCATACAGAGCACCATCGGCAGCACGGTGGACAGGACGTCGGCCATCGACACCTTGTTGAGGCTGCCCATGGTCCAGAAGGTAATCTCCGCCAGCTGGGTGTCCGGGTCGGCCAGATACTTCAGCAGCCCCTGCACCGACGAGAAAAAGCCGCTGACAATCACGCCGGCCAAAACCAGCATCAGATTGCTCCGGTTGCCGAGCAGCCTCGGCACCAGGTTCGTCATCGCGACGGCCAGCAGGCCGCCCGCCAACGCCAGCAGCTGGATCCAGCCAGAGGTCCAGCCGCTGAGAATCGCCAGCGACGCGCCGACGCACGCCCCGGAGGAGACGCCCAGCAGGTCCGGGGAGACCAGGGGATTCTGGAAAATCCCCTGGTAGGTCGCGCCGGAGATGGCCAGGGCGGCCCCCACCAGGAACGCCCCGCACAGCCGCGGGAAGCGGATGACCCAGACCGCGTTCTCGGTGTTCTGGCTCCAGGTCTCGGGAACGGGCAGGAATTTGGACAGCGCCACCGACACAAACTCCCGCAGGGAGATGGTGTACCGGCCCCAGCACATACCCCAGCAGAACACCACGACGGTCACGGCAATCAGCGCCGCCAGGGGGACGCGCTTCGTTTGTCGGTCCAGCACCGGCTCCGCGCCCCCTTACGCCGGGTCCTGGTGGGCCAGAATCCGGCTCACCTGGTCGTCGCTCAGTTCATAGCCATAGAACTCCCGGTAGTAGTACCGGATTTCCTCGGCAATGTCCAAATCGGCGAAGAGGTCCGGCTGGATGTATTTGGCGAGATAGAGCATCAGCAGGACGCTCTCCCCGCTGTAATCCCAGTTGAACACGCCGCTCGGGCAGAGGTAGACCTGCCCGTTCTGCACCGCGCTCATACCGCTCCAGGCGGGGTTCTCGGTGACGATGGCCGTGTCGGTCATCCGTCCCATGAAGATAATCTCCGGGTCCCACTCCATAATCTGCTCGATGGTCAGCGTGCTGTTCATCTCCTCGGGCGTGTCCTTGGAGACGTAGTAGCCGCCGGCCAGCTCCACCAGGTAGTGGGGGTAGGAGTTCTGGGAGAAGGTCACCAGCCCCTCGTCCGAGCGGGCGTAGTAGACCCGCGGCCGCTCGGCGTCAGTCAGCGAGTCGGTGCGGCTGCGGACGTAGTCCACCTTCTCCTCAAAGTAGGCAATCCAGCGGGCGGCGTTCTCCGGCGCCACGCCGCCGAAGGCGTCGGCGATGGCGTTGATTTCTGTCTTCTGGAACTCCAGGAAGCCCTCCAGGTCGTGGTACGGCAGCTCGCCGGAGCACTGGGTGACCACGTAGGGCATCCCAATCTCCTCCAGCTGGGCGTTGAGGTCGGCGTAGTCGTGGCAGATGACGAACTCCGTCCCCATTTCCAGCATCTCCTCCAGGCTGGGGGAGCTGGAGCTCTCAAAGACGACCTTGTCGGAGATGCCGGGAGAAATCAGCTCCGCCCACGGGGTCTTGCAGGAGCTGAGGATCCCGCCGACCCGGTCGGTCACGCCGAGAATCATGGCCTTCTCGTAGGCCGGGCCCGGCAGCAGCACAACGTTCTGCGCGTCGGCCGGCACGTCCACCTGGCGGCCGATGACGTCGGTCACGTGGTTGACGGACGCCGCCTCCACGCCGCCGTCCACTTCGCCGGACGGCTGTCCCTCCGCCGGCTGGGCGTCGGTCTGGTCGCCGGCGGTCTGGTCCGTCTGGCCGCTGCCCGCCTGGTCCTGGGCGCAGCCGCTCAGGATGGACAGCAGCAGGGCGGCCGCCAAAATCAGCGCAAACAGTCTTCGCATGGTGAGAACATCCTCCTTGTCTCCGTTGCATAAGAATGCGCCGGGCAATGGTACTTGCCGAACAACTTCCTGCGCCTGGGGCGCGTGAAGTTTCTGCGCGTATGGGCCGTCCCGGCCCGCGCGCTTTGCTTTCATGGCCGTGCCGCGGAAAGCGGCACATGGCCAGGCTTGCTGTACGTCTGCGCAGCAAATTAGGCACGAAAAGAGCGGCGTTCCAATGCGACGTTGGACACCACCAAATCGCCCATGTTCAAGTATCCTGACTCGAGGTCCACGGCTCTCGCACGACTTCCCAAGACATCCGTCTCAGTGTCCTGATGTGCGCGCCTCGCTCTTACAGTAGCGGCACTGTGTCGGGTTTCCACCGACTTCCATAAAACACAGGCATCTTATGCAGTTTTCAAATTTTCCGGCCCGCGGGCGGCGTTCGGGCAGGCTTTCGGGACTGCCGGCTGAGACGTCTCCCCTGGCCGCCCCTCCGCTTGACCTGCGGAACCATCTGCATTTTAGCAGATTCCCTCCGGGATTGCAAGGGCCGGCGCGGAAAATGGAACCGCCCCGGGAGCCGCTCTCCGGCCGGCGCGAAAAAAAGGCGGGCACCCCCTTGACATTTGGCGGAATCTCGTGTATGATAACTGAGCTGTTTCGGGCAGCGTCCATGGAGTAGTATCGAAGTGGTCATAACGAGCACGACTGGAAATCGTGTAGCCGTGTTGAGCGGCTCGAGGGTTCGAATCCCTCCTACTCCGCCA
>CAJFNZ010000078.1 GCA_904395905.1 uncultured Oscillospiraceae bacterium
GATGCCCTTCTGCTCCCGGGTGATGCAGATGGAGCCGCCGCCGATGCCCACCTTGACGAAGTCCGCGCCGGCCTCGGCCAGGAAGCGGAAGCCGTCCCGGTCCACCACGTTGCCCGCGCCCACCTTGACCTGGTCGCCGTAGCGGCCGCGGATGAAGTCGATGGCGTTCTTCTGCCAGCAGGAGTAGCCCTCGGAGGAGTCGATGCAGAGGATGTCCGCCCCGGCCTCCACCAGGGCCGGCACCCGCTCGGCGTAGTCGCGGGTGTTGATGCCCGCGCCCACCAGGTAGCGCTTCTGGGCGTCCTGGAGGCCCAGGGGGTTCTCCTTGTGGTCGGCGTAGTCCTTGCGGAAGACGAAGTACAGGAGCTTCCCGTCCCCGTCCACGATGGGCAGGGAGTTGAGCTTGTGCTCCCAGATGATGTCGTTGGCCTCCTTGAGGTTCGTGCCGGCCGGCGCCGTGATCAGCTTCTCAAAGGGGGTCATGAAGGTGCGGACCGGCAGGTCCTCGGCCATGCGGGAGATCCGGTAGTCCCGGCCGGTGACGACGCCCAGGAGCTTCCCGTTCGGCCGGCCGTCCTCGGTGACGGCCACGGTGGAGTGGCCCGTCCGCCGCGTCAGGGCCAGGACGTCTCCGAGCGTGTCGTCCGGGGTGACGTTGGAGTCGCTGACCACGAAGCCGGCCTTGTGGGCCTTGACCCGCTCCACCATGGCCGCCTCGTCGGCGATGGACTGGGAGCCGTAGATGAAGGACAGGCCGCCCTCCTTGGCCAGGGCTACGGCCATGGTGTCGTTGGAGACCGACTGCATGATGGCCGACACCATCGGGATGTTCAGGTGGAGCGCCGGCTCCTCCTCCCCCTTGCGGTATTTGACCAGGGGCGTCTTCAGGCTGACGTTGGCCGGGATGCAGTCGGGCCCGGTGTAGCCGGGAATCAGCAGGTACTCGCTGAAGGTGCGGGACGGTTCGGGATAAAAGTAGGCCATGGAAGTCCTCCTCCTCAAAGTTCAGCGGAAATAACGGGCGGCGCTGCGGAACAGCCCCATGTCGTAGCTGCCGGGGACGTTGCGGTAGAGATGCGGGCCCACGCGCTCGCTGTGGCCCATCTTGCCCAGGACGCGGCCGTCGGGGCTGGTGATGCCCTCCACGGCCCCCAGGGAGCCGTTGGGGTTCCAGGCCGTCTCCATGGAGGGGTTGCCGGCGGCGTCAACGTACTGCGTGGCAATCTGGCCCTTGGCCGCCAGGTCTGCCAGCACCGCCGGCGGGGCCAGGAAGCGGCCCTCGCCGTGGGAGATGGGCACCTCATAGACCGCGCCCACCGGCGCCTCCAGGAGCCACGGGGACTGGTTGCTGCACACCCGCGTCCGGACGATGCTCGACTGGTGGCGGCCGATGGTGTTGTACGTCAGGGTCGGGCATCCGCCGTCCATGGGACGGATGACGCCGTAGGGCACCAGGCCCAGCTTGACGAGGGCCTGGAAGCCGTTGCAGATGCCCAGCATCAGCCCGTCGCGGCGCTCAAGCAGGTCGGCCACCGCCTCGCGGAGCCGGGGGCTGCGCAGGAACGAGGCGATGAACTTGGCCGAGCCCTCCGGCTCGTCGCCGCCGGAGAAGCCGCCGGGCAGAAACAGGATCTGGGCCCCGCGGATGGCCGCCTCCAGCGCCCGGGCCGAGTCTTCCAGGTCCTCCGGACCCAGGTTCCGGACGACGAGGATCTCCGGCTCCAGCCCCGCCGCCAGGCAGGCCCGGGCCGAGTCGTATTCGCAGTTGGTCCCCGGGAAGACCGGGATGACCACCCGGGGCCGGGCACTCCGGCAGCCGCAGACGGCCGCGCAGCCGTCCGTCCAGGTGTACGGCTTGGCCGCGCCGGCGGCCGGGGCCTCGGTGGGGTAGACCGAGGCCAGCACGGCCTCGTTGCGGGCCAGCAGGTCGTCCACTGCCGCCGTCTCGGCCCCCAGGGCCAGAACCGGTTCGGCCGTGGTGCAGCCCAGCAGCCGCGCCTCGGCCGGCCGCTCCGTCAGCTCGGCCAGGATCCAGCCGGGCATGGCCCGGTACCAGTCGAAGTCCCCCTCGGCCCGGAAGCCGACGCCGTTGCCGAAGGCCATGTTCATCACGCCCTCGGCCGGGCAGGCGTCCACAGCCCAGGCGGCCAGCACCTTCCCGGCCCGGCAGAGGCCGTGGAACGCGTCCCACTGGTCCGGGGAGAAGGCGCAGACCGGATGGCCGGGCCCCTTGAACTCCGGGGACAGCACCTCCCCGGCCAGGAGCGGCGCGATGGCGAAGGCAATCAGCGTCGGCGGCACGTCCCGGTCCAGGAAGGAGCCGGACATGGAGTCCTTGCCGCCGATGGCCGCCGCGCCCAGCTCCAGCTGGGCGTCCAGGGCCCCCAGCAGCGCCGCCAGAGGCTTGCCCCACCGGGCCGGCTCGTCCCGGAGGCGCTCAAAATACTCCTGGAGGGTCAGATACGCCTTGCGGTAGTCGCCGCCGGCGGCCACCACCTTGGCCATGGCCGTGTAGACGCTCTCCCGGGCCCCGCCGTAGGGGTCCTTCTCCATCCGCTCGGGGTCGAAGCCCCAGGCCATGACGCTGGCCTGTGCGGTGGTCTGCCCCGGCTCCACCGGGAACAGGGCCGCCATGGCCTGGGCCGGCGTCCGCTGGCGGCGTCCGCCGTAGGGCATCAGCAGGCTGCCGGCCCCGATGGAGCCGTCGAACCGCTCCACCAGGCCGCGGCGGGAGGCGCAGCGGAGGCTCCCGGCCAGCTCCTCCAGGGAGGAGAAGCGCGGCCCCTCCAGCGCGGCCCGGTCGGCCGCCGGCACCCGGGCGTCGGCGTGCTTCACCGCGCCGTTGGTGTTCAAAAAGGCGCGGGACAGGTTGGCCACCGTCTGGCCCCGCCACGTCATGACCATCCGGGGCGCGGCCGTCACCGTGGCCACCGGGTAGGCCTCCAGATTCTCGGCCCGGGCCGCGGCGATGAAGGCCTCGGCGTCGGCCGGGGCCACCACCACGGCCATGCGCTCCTGGCTCTCGGAGATGGCCAGCTCCGTGCCGTCGAGGCCCTCGTACTTCTTCCGCACCGCATCCAGGTCGATGGCCAGCCCGTCGGCCAGCTCGCCCACGGCCACGGCCACACCGCCGGCGCCGAAGTCGTTGCAGCGCTTGATGAGCCGGGTCACCGCCCCGTTCCGGAAGAGCCGCTGGAGCTTCCGCTCCTCGGGGGCGTTGCCCTTCTGGACCTCGCTGGCCATGGTGGACAGGGACTGGAGGTTGTGGGTCTTGGAGGAGCCGGTGGCTCCGCCGATGCCGTCCCGGCCGGTGCGGCCCCCCAGCAAAATCACCACGTCGCCGGGCGCGGGCCGCTCCCGGACCACATTCTCCGCCGGGGCGGCGGCCACCACCACGCCGCACTCCAGGTGCTTGGCGATGTAGCCGGGGTGGTACACCTCGCTGACCAGCCCC
>CAJFNZ010000079.1 GCA_904395905.1 uncultured Oscillospiraceae bacterium
ACCGCCGGCATCCGGGCGGTGATGATCACCGGCGACCACCGGGACACCGCCGTGGCCATCGCCAAGCAGCTGGGCATCCTGGAGAAGCCTGAGCAGGCCATCACCGGCGCGCAGCTCGACGAGATCTCCGATGAGCAGCTGGCCAGGAACATCGGCAAATACTGCGTCTACGCCCGGGTGCAGCCGGAGCACAAGGTCCGCATCGTCAAGGCCTGGAAGGCCCAGAACAAGATTGTGGCCATGACCGGCGACGGCGTCAACGATGCCCCGTCCATCAAGACCGCCGACATCGGCGTGGGCATGGGCATCACCGGCACCGACGTGACGAAAAACGTGGCCGACATGGTCCTGGCCGACGACAACTTCGCCACCATCGTCGTGGCCGTCGAGGAGGGCCGGCGGATCTACGACAACATCCGCAAGGCCATCCAGTTCCTGCTCTCGTCGAACCTGAGCGAGGTCGTCTCCATCTTCCTGGCGACGGTGCTGGGCTTCACCATCCTCCGGCCGGTCCACCTGCTGTGGATCAACCTGATTACCGACTGTTTCCCGGCCCTGGCCCTGGGCATGGAGCCCGGCGAGAAGGACAATATGCGCCGGCCGCCCCGCGACGCCCGCGACGGCGTCTTTGCCGGCGGCCTGGCGGTGGACGTGGTCTACCAGGGCCTGCTGGTCAGTGTCATCACCCTGGCGGCCTACTTCATCGGCCACTTCATGGAATCCGGCGTCTGGGAGATTGCCGAGAGCCCCGACGGCATGACCATGGCCTTCTTGACCATGGCGATGTGCGAGATTTTCCACTCGTTCAACCTCCGCTCCCGCAGAGGCTCCATCTTCACCATGAGCCATCAGAACAAGTACCTGTGGGGCGCGGGCATCCTCTCGCTGGTGCTGACGACCGCGGTCATCTATATCCCGTTCCTGGCCGAGGCCTTCGGCTTCGAGCACATCAGCCTGGCCGAGTACTTCGTGGCCCTGGGCCTGGCCTTCTGCATCATCCCGCTGGTCGAGCTCATCAAGCTCATTACGCGGCTGGTCTCCAAACGGCGCTGACCGGCTTCCTGCCGCATCCAAGTTCGCCCGCCGCTCCGGCGGGCGAACGATTTTTAGAGGACGAGCGGGCCGTTCCCCTTGCAAATTCCCGCGGCTGCCCCTACAATGGAGCAAAGGAGGTCTTGTCCCATGTCCACCCCCACCGTCCTGGCCTACAACCTGTCGCCGGAGCGGGCCGCCCGCATCCGCGGCCTCTGCGCCGTCTGGAAGCTGCGCTTCCACGCCGTCCCGCCCGAGGCCTTCGGCGAGCCCGTGGGCGCCCTGGCCGGCGTCCTCGCCCCGACCGGCGCGCCGGCCCCCGAGGCACCGTTTGCCGAGGAGATGCTCGTCCTCTGCCATCTGCGCGAGCAGGCGCTCCAGGGCTTCCTCCACGGCTTCCGGAGGGCCGCCATCCCGCCGGTAGCCCTCAAGGCCGTGCTGACCCCGACCAACGCCGCCTGGACCGCCCAGGCCCTCCACGACGAGCTGCGCCGGGAGCACGAGGCCATGCAGCGGCAGCGCTGACAAAACCGCCCCGGGCGCGCTGGGATGCACTCCCAAGCGCGCCCGGGGCGGCGGTTTTGCGGGCCTATCGGTCGTTCTCCCGCATGTGCCGCGAGAGCCAGTGGCCCCGATGGTAGTAGAGGATGAACAGCACCGACGTGACCACCCACGTCAGCGGGTAACAGAAGGCGACGCCGCTGTTGGAGGGGTGCTGGTTGACGAACAGGAACAGCACGACCAGCCGCAGCACGCAGGTGCCGAACAGCGTCAGCAGCGCAGGCCGCAGGCTCTCGCCCACGCCGCGCATGGCGCCGGAGTAGATTTCGGTGAAGAGATAGGCGATGTAGAAGGGCGGCAGCATCAGCATCAGCTGCGCCCCCTGCTCCACCACCTCCGGGTCGTCGTTGAACAGGCGAATCAGCGGCGACCGGAGCAGGATGATCGCCACGGTAAACACCACCGTAAACGCCGCGTGGAGGACCATGCCGGTGCGGACGGACGTCTTGAGGCGGTCGTACCGCTTGGCGCCGAAGTTCTGCCCCGTGAAGGTCATGACCGTGATGCCCAGGGCGTTGGAAATCGGCCAGAAGATGTTGTCAATCCGCCGGAACGCGGCCCAGGCCGCCACGGAGTCGGTGCCCAGGCGGTTGATGGTCGCCTGGATGAAGACGTTGGACACACTGTACAGCGACGACTGGACGCCGGCCGGCAGGCCGATGCGCAGCATATGGACCAGCTGCACACGGCTGAAGTTGGACCGGCGCAGCTCCAGGCGGTAGATGTCCTTGGTCCGCAGCAGGGCACGCAGGACCAGCGCCGCGCAGATGACCTGCGAGATGCTCGTGGCAATGGCCGCGCCGGCCGTGGCCAGCGGGATGACCACCACAAAAAACAGGTCCAGGCCGATGTTGACGATGCAGCAGACAATCAGGTAGTACAGCGGCCGCCGGGCGTCGCCCACGGCCCGGAGGATGCCGGAGCCCATGTTGTACAGCATGGACGGAATCATGCCGAGGAAGTAGTAGCGCATATAGTCCACGGCGTAGTCGAAGATGTCCGGCGGGGTGTCGATGAGCCGCAGAATCAGCGGCGAGCCGAAGACGCCCAGCAGCGTCATGGCCGCGCCGCCCACCACCGCCAGGATAATCGCCGTATAGACGGCGCTGCGCAGGGCCCCCTGGTGGCGGGCGCCGTAGTGCTGGGAGATGACCACCGACGCGCCGGAGGAGAGGCCCACGAAGAAGTTGACCAGCAGGTTGATGACCTCGATGTCCGTGCCGCCCACGGCCGCCAGGGCCTCCTTGCCCACGAACCGGCCGAGGATGACGGCGTCTATCATGGAGTAGAACTGCTGGAACAGCGTACCCAGAAAAATGGGGAAGAAATAGAGGAGCATCTGTTTCCAGACAACACCCTCTACGATGCCGTTGCGCTGCAATGAACCGTCCATGGCGGTATGCCCATCTCCCTTTCTAAATTCTTCCAAACTTCTGCTTCTCCAAAGTTTGCACAGAGACAATAGCAGATTGGCAGGGAAAATGCAATAGGCAGTTTCCTTTTTTCCGAAACTTGTCGAACGCAGACCGCTTTTCGGAAATTTTACCGGAGCCCGGTGACCGATTTTACGGCCGCCCGGTACACTGGAGGGGAATTTTTAGAGAGAACGGAGATGGCGTTTTGGAGAGACTGCGAAGCAAGCGGGGATATATTATTGATATGGACGGCGTCCTCTACCACGGCAACCGGCTGCTGCCCGGCGCGGCCGAGCTGGTCCGCTGGCTGTATGCGGAGAAGAAGCACTTCCTCTTCCTGACCAACGGCTCCGGGAAGACCCCCAAGGGGCTGCGGCAGAAGCTGGCCCGGATGGGCCTGGACGTGGACGAGAGCCACTACTACACCAGCGCCCTGGCCACCGCCCGGTTCGTCGCCTCCCAGATGCCCGGGTGCAGCGCCTACGTCATCGGCGAACCGGGGCTCTACAACGCCCTCCACGACGCCGGCATCGCCATGAACGACGTGGACCCGGACTACGTGATTGTCGGCGAGACCGACAGCTACAACTACGACGCCATCTGCCGGGCGGTCCGCCACGTGCTGCGCGGCGCGCGGCTCATCGGCACCAACGCCGACCTGACGGCCCCGCTGGAGTCCGGCATCGTGCCGGCCTGCCGCTCGCTGATTGCGCCCATCGAGGCGGCCTCCGGGAAAAAGGCCTACTTCATCGGCAAGCCGAATCCCCTGATGATGCGCACCGGCCTGCAGCTGCTGGGCGTCCACTCGGAGGAGGCGGCCATCATCGGCGACCGGATGGACTCGGACATCATCGCCGGCATCGAGTGCGGCCTGGACACGGCCCTGGTGCTGACCGGCGTCACCAGCCGGGAGGCCATCGGCCAGTACCCCTACCGGCCGCGCCTGGTGCTGCGCGGCGTCGGCGACATCCCCGGCTGAACGCCGGCACGGACGGCCCCCACACACGTCCTGCGGGGCTGTTTGGGCGCCTCAGCCGGCAAAGATGGGCAGCCGGGGCGCGGCCAGGGAGAAGACCATCAGCGTCACGCCGTAGAGGGCCGCCAGCACAATCAAAAGCCCCAGCGGGCGCTGGCCCCGCCCGCTGCGGTACACCTGCCGCGCCAGCCAGAATCCCCCGGCCAGCACCGCGGCGTAGAGGACGATGTCCACCCACAGGCCCGAAACGCCGAAGCCCGCGAGCAGCAGGTAGTATCCGCCGGTCAGCACCAGGGGCTGCACCAGCAGGGAAAGGAGAAAGCCGCTCCACGCCCGCAGGGGCAGCCGCCGGCACAGCACGGCCGCCGCCGCGAGAAACGGCCAGTAGAGCAGCTTCAGATGCTCCCAGATGCTCTCGCTCACCGGCGCAAACAGGGCCACCAGCGGCAGCGGCAGCCAGACATAGAGAAAGTGGAGCCCACAGCCGGCCAGGACCGACGCCGTCCAGGCCAGGGCAAGGCGCTGCTTGGTCATGAAAAATCCCCCCTCCCCAAACTCTATGGGGAGGGGGGATTCCGTATGCCGGAATCAGCCGGGCGTCACGGCGTTGTAGGTGTTGAGCATGGTGATGAAGGCCTGCTCCCGGGTGTAGGTGCCCTTGGGATCGAACCGGCCGCCGTCCTTGCCGTTCATGATGCCGCAGGAGGTGACGAAGTCCACCGCCTCCCGGGCCCAGCCGCCGATGGAGCCGCTGTCGCTGAAGCTCTGGGCAGTGCTGCGGCTGACGGTGCCCATCAGCTCGGCCGTCCGCTGGAGCATCGTGGCCGCCTGCTCCCGGGTCAGGGAGGCCGTCGGGCGGAAGGTGCCGTCGTCGTAGCCGGTGACGATGCCCAGGGCCGCCGCCAGGCGGATGCTGTACTTGGAGGTATCCGAGAAGGTGACGCTGTCAAAGGCGCTGCCCACGATGCCCAGCTCGCCGCGGAACTGGTCGGCCGTCTTGCCGGTGCGGGCCGGAATCAGCTGGATGATGAGGTCGCAGAACTCCTCACGGGTGATGGGGTTGCGGTAGTTGTTGAGCAGCCACGCGGGGAGGAGGCCCAGGCTCTTGGCCTGCTCCACGTCGGCCGCGGCCCAGCTGGAGGGGTTGTTGGGGCTGCTGTCGATGACCGGGATGTCCGGGTTGTCCGGCTTGACCTCGCCCGGGTTCTGCGGCACGATGGTCAGCACCGACGCCAGCTCCCGGCCGGCCGAGGTCAAAAAGCCGTTGTTGCCGGTGTAGAGCATACTGGAGGCGCCGCCGTCCAGGCTGACGGCGTTGACCGCGCCCAGGGCAATCAAATCATTGGCAATCTGCGGGAACGAGCCGCTGGCCGTGCCCAGCAGCAGCCGGCCGTCGCCCATCACCGCCGCAAAGCTGCGCAGGGCCGAGCCGGAGTTGGACTGCTTCGGGTCGCTGTCAAACTCGGCGTTGTAGGCGGTGTTGGCCGTGACGTTGACGCTGTTCTGCACCAGCATCCGGCCGCCGGAGACGAGGGTCTTGACGTTGTCCCAGTCGGCCTGGTCGGCGGTGCGGGTGGGAGCGTAGTTGTAGGCGAACTGCACCGTATCGCCCACCGCCGGGAGAATCTCCCAGGTGTTGGCGTTGGCGATGGCCGCCGAGTTGTAGACCAGCAGCTTGGAGCCTGCCGGGACCGTGTAGGTGCCGGGGCCGGCCACCGCCGTCACCTTGTCGTTCTGGATGGTGAAGACCTGGGAGCCGGCCGGCGCCGTGAAGGGCAGGGTCAGGTCGTCGGTCATGACCGTCACGGAGGAGGCGTCGTCGTAAATCTTGTTCACGCCGTAGATGCTGACGTTGGCCTTGCCGGAGACGACGGCCGTCACCTGGACGTTCACCCGGTCGATGAGGACCTTGCCGTCATACGTGAAGGCGATGGCGTTGTTCGCGCCGCCGGCGTTGATGACTTCGCCGTTTTTCGTGATGGCGCCGTAGATAATCGGGCAGTTGTCCGGGAACGAGGTGCCGCCGCCGGAATAGTAGGAGTTGAAAAAGCCGCCGTTGATGGCCGCGATGCTCCCGGTGACCATGGAGGAGGCCGGGCTGTCGGACACAACGCCGCCCGCGCCGACGACCACGTCGCCGGTCCGGCCGGTCATATCGACGTACACCACGGTGCCGCCGGCCACGCCGGAGCCCACGGTCACGCCGCTGTCCGCCGCCAGGGCCACAGGCGCCAGTGTCAGCGCCAGGGCCAGGATGAGCGCAATACTGAGCAGTCGTTTCATAAAATCCCTCTTTCTTCTGAATATTGACGGCCAAATTATACCACAACCGGGTGAAACTTGCAAGGGCTGCCGCAGCCGGTTTGGTCAAAATCACCAAACGAATAGAGAGCGAATATTATTGAATATTTCCCGGAAATATTCGCATAATTATACTATCTCGCCCCGAGATATGAATATTATTTTGAAGGACTAAAAAATATTTAGCCACTTTTCGGCCGATGTTCAAGGTATACAATGCAAAATGACAAAAAAGCAGAACGTTTATGAGGTTCGCCCATTGCGTGGCGGTGGAAAACGTGGTATCTTAAATGAAATCAAAGCGGCTGCCGGGCGTACCAGGCGGCCGGGGATGAACGGATGGCTTGCAGGTACGCGCTGCAAGCCTTTGCTATGCAAACGCATCGCAAACGGCCGCGCGCCGCTTTCCGCGGCACGGCCGGGAACTCCACGCGTGTGGGCCGGGACGGCCCACAGGTGCAACCCTTCATGCGCCGCTGCCCGTGATTGCGGTGCGCCCGCGGCGCATGAAGTTTTTTGCGGCCGCGGCCGGCCGCGGAAAGGAAGGCAGTATGGCGAAAGGATTCAACCGGAAGCTCGTCCTGGAGGACGGCAGTGAGTTCTACGGCTTCGGCTTCGGCGGCGGCGAGGCCCGGGTCTGCGAGCTGGTGTTCAACACGTCCATGGTGGGATACCAGGAGATTGTCTCCGACCCCTCCTACACCGACCAGATTGTCGTGATGACCTATCCCCTCATCGGCAACTACGGCACCGCCGACGACGACTTCGAGACGAAAACCCCCACCATCGGCGGCCTCGTGGTCCGGGAGTACAACGACAACCCCTCCAACTTCCGCTACACCAAGACCCTCTCGGAGATCCTCGAGGAGAACCACATCCCCGGCCTGGCCGGGGTGGACACCCGGCTTCTGACCCGCTCCATCCGGGACTACGGCAGCCGGAAGGTCCTCCTCTGCGACGCGGCCACGCCCCTGGGCGAGGCCCTGGCCCTGCTGGAGGCCACCGAGCTGCGCCGCGACCAGGTCCGCCGCGTCAGCTGCAAGAAGCGCTGGTACTCCCGCACCTCCAACCACCGCTTCGACGTGGTGGCGGTGGACTGCGGCATCAAGCTGAACATCATCCGCTCCCTGAACCGCCGGGGCTGCAACGTGACGGTCGTCCCCTATGACACCCCGGCCGAGGTCATCGAGGGCATGAAGCCCGACGGCATCTTCCTCTCCAACGGCCCCGGCGACCCGGAGGACGTGGGCCCGGTCATCGAGCTGGTCCGGCAGCTGCGGGGCCGCCACCCCATCTGCGGCATCTGCCTGGGCCACCAGCTGATTTCCCTGGCCTACGGCGCGAAGACGTACAAGCTGAAGTTCGGCCACCGCGGCGGCAACCACCCGGTGAAGAACCTGAAGACCGGCCGGATTGAAATCACCAGCCAGAACCACTCCTACGCCGTGGACGCCGCCTCCGTGGCCGGCACCGGCCTGGAGGTCACCCACGTCAATCTGCTGGACAACACCGTCGAGGGCGTGGCCTGCCGGCGGGACCGGGTCTTCTCGGTCCAGTACCACCCCGAGAGCGCCCCGGGCCCCCAGGACAGCGGATACCTCTTCGACGAATTCCTCGAGATGATGAAGGAGGCGCAGTCCCATGCCTAAGAGAACCGACATCCGCAAGGTCATGGTCATCGGCTCCGGCCCCATCGTCATCGGCCAGGCCGCGGAATTTGACTACGCCGGCACCCAGGCGTGCCTGGCCCTCAAAGAGGAGGGCTACGAGGTCCTGCTGGCCAACTCCAACCCGGCCACCATCATGACCGACACCTCCATCGCCGACAAGGTCTACATGGAGCCCCTGACGGCCGAGTACGCCGCGCGGATTATCCGGGTCGAGCGGCCCGACGCCCTGATTCCCGGCATCGGCGGCCAGACGGGCCTGAACCTGGCCATGGCGCTCGAGGAGATGGGCGTTTTGAAGGAGTGCGGCGTGGAGATGCTGGGCACCTCCAGCGCCTCTATCCGCCAGGCCGAGGACCGGGAGCTGTTCAAAGAGCTGTGCCAGTCCCTGGGCGAGCCGGTGCTGCCCTCGGAAATTGCCGGCTCCATCGAGGAGGGGCTGGCGGCCGCCCGGGACATCGGCTACCCGGTGGTGCTGCGGCCGGCCTTCACGCTGGGCGGCACCGGCGGCGGCTTCGCCGACGACGAGGCCGAGTGCCGCGAGCTCCTCAAAAACGCCCTCGCCCTCTCCCCGGTCCACCAGGTGCTGGTGGAGAAGAGCATCAAGGGCTACAAGGAGATTGAGTACGAGGTCATCCGGGACGCCAACGACACGGCCATCACCATCTGCAACATGGAGAACATCGACCCGGTGGGCATCCACACCGGCGACTCCATCGTCGTGGCC
>CAJFNZ010000080.1 GCA_904395905.1 uncultured Oscillospiraceae bacterium
CCGAAGCCCATGGGCAGCAGCAGCGCCGGCTCCATCTTCTTGCTGATGGCCAGGAAAATCAACAGGGCGCCGATGGCCCACATGACTACCTGCTGCCATTGCAGATTCAGCAGATTTTCGTACAGTGCCTCCACTTCAAAACTCCTCCGTCATCATGATTTGGGAACGTGTCTAGCTTACCAAATTTCCCTCCGGTTTGGCAAGGGTATCCCGAAATTTTGGTGCAACTTTTTTTGCGGGCTGTGAAATCTTAACAAATTCTTAACTTCAAAACCCTGCACTCTGGCTCTGTATTTTCCATGCCATTCCTGCTATACTGAACAGGTGGTGATTTTGATGGACAAGAGACGGCGTCTCGCCCGGCGCCTGCGGCTGACCGGCCGGGATACGGCCGTTGCCGCCGGGCTGCTGCTGGCCGTCACGGGACTGTGCTTCCTGCTGCGGCGCATCGATGACGGCGACGCCTATGTGGCGGAACTGTTTCTGCTGGCGGTGTTCCTCATTTCCCGGTTCACAACCGGCTATTTCTACGGCATTGCCGCGTCGCTTCTGAGCGTGCTGATGGTCAACTACCTCTTCACGTTCCCTTACTTTGCGTTTGACTTCACGTTGGCGGGCTACCCGCTGATGATTCTTTCGATGCTGGCGGTTTCGGTGACCACCAGCGCCATGACGACACAGATTAAACGGCAGGGAGCGCTGCGCATCGAGGCCGAGCGGGAAAAGACCCGCGGGAACCTCCTGCGGGCCGTCTCCCACGACTTGCGCACGCCGCTGACGTCCATCCTGGGGGCCAGCTCGGTCCTGGCCGACAGCGGCGAGCAGCTGCCGCCGGAGGAGCGCCGGCAGCTGGCGCTGGAGATCTCCGACTCGGCCCAGTGGCTGATTCGCATGGTGGAAAACCTGCTGTCGGTCACCCGCGTGGACGGCAGCCAGCCGGCCCGGATTCACAAGCAGCCGGAGGCCGCCGAGGAGGTGGTTGGCGCCGCCGTGGTCCGGCTGAAAAAGCGCTTCCCGGAGACGGCCGTCCGCGTCCGGGTGCCCGAGGAGCTGCTGCTGGTGCCGATGGACGCCATGCTCATCGAGCAGGTGCTGCTGAACCTGCTGGAGAACGCCGTCCTCCACGCCAAGGGCGCGACCTCGATTGAGCTGACCGTGGAACGCCGCGGGAGCGAGGCCGTCTTCACGGTCCTGGACGACGGCTGCGGCATCGGCGAGCAGCTGCTCCCGCGGCTCTTTGAAAAGACCGTCTGCCACGAGGACCGCGGCGACAGCCGCCGGAGCCTCGGCATCGGCCTGACGGTCTGCAACGCCATAATCCGCGCCCACAGCGGCCGTATGTCCGCCCGGAACCGTCCCGAGGGCGGCGCGGCGGTGGGATTCACTCTACCCCTGGAGGAGAAGCAGTCATGACGGTGAAACCGAAGATCCTGATTATTGAGGATGAGCCCAACATCTCCAGCTTTATGAGCACCATCCTCGCCTCAAACAACTTTACGGTGCTGCGGGCGTCCAACGGCGCCGACGGGCTGATGCTGGCCTCGTCCCACTGCCCCGACGTCATTCTGCTGGACCTGGGCCTGCCGGACATGGACGGCAAGCAGATTATCCGCAGCGTCCGCCAGTGGAGCCAGCTGCCCATCATCGTCGTCTCGGCCCGGAACCAGGAGTACGACAAGGTGGAGGCCCTGGACCTGGGGGCCGACGACTACGTGACGAAGCCCTTCGGCACCAGTGAGCTGCTGGCCCGGGTGCGCACGGCCCTGCGCCACGCCCGGAGCAGCAGCATCGACAGCACCGTGGCCCAGACGGGCCGCTTCACGGCCGGGCCGCTGACGGTGGACTTCGACAAGCGCCGGGCCTACATCCACGGCGAGGACGCCCGCCTGACGCAGAACGAGTTCCGCATCGTGGCGCTGCTGGCGCGTCACGCCGGGCGGGTGCTGACGTACGATATGCTCCTCAAGGCCGTCTGGGGCCCCAACGGCAGCAGCGACAACCAGATCCTCCGGGTGAACATGGCCAACATCCGGCGGAAAATCGAGGAAAATCCCGGCGAGCCCAAGTTCATCTTCACGGAGATGGGCGTCGGCTATCGGATGGTCGAGGGCGACTGAGCCGTTTCCCGAAGAATTTACGAAGTTTTCCCGCCGGACCTGTGGCGGCGCCGGCGAATGTCTGGTAAACTATGTGCAAACACCATCTCACACAGGAGGGAATTTTGGAATATGCGGAAGACGAAAATTATCTGTACCCTCGGGCCGGCCTGTCACTCGGAGGAGATGCTTGAGAAGATGGTCCGCGCCGGCATGAACGTGGCGCGGCTGAACTTCTCCCACGGCAGCCACGAGGAGCACGGCGAGCGCATTGCCATGATTCGGGCCGTGCGGGAGCGCCTGGAGGTGCCCCTGGCCGTCATGCTGGACACGAAGGGGCCGGAGATCCGCCTGCGGGAGTTTGAGGGCGGCTGCGCCACGCTCCACGACGGCGAGCCCTTCACCCTGACCACCGAGGAGGTCCTCGGCGACGGCGACCGGGCCTCCATCACCTACCGGGACCTGCCCAAGGAGCTGCACGGCGGCGAGACCATCCTGATTGACGACGGAAAGCTGGAGCTGCAGGTGGCCTCGTGCACCGACCGGGAGATCCACTGCACCGTCGTCCACGGCGGCGTCGTGCGCAACCGCAAGTCCATCAACGTCCCCCGCTCCCGGCTCTCGCTGCCGTACCTGAGCGAGCAGGACAAGGCCGATTTGCTCTTCGGCATCCAGCAGGACGTGGACTATGTGGCCGCCTCCTTCACCCGCTGCCGCGAGGACGTGGTGGCCCTGCGGAAGTTCCTGGACTACAACGGCGGCCACAGCATCCGCATCATCGCCAAGATTGAGAACATCGAGGGCGTGGAGAACTTCAACGAGATTCTCCGCGTGGCCGACGGCATCATGGTCGCCCGCGGCGACATGGGCGTGGAGATTGAGTACGAGCGGCTGCCGGGCCTCCAGAAGCGGTTCATCCGCCGCTGCCACCAGGCCGGCAAGGTGGTCATCACCGCCACCCAGATGCTCGACTCCATGATTGTCCACGCCCACCCGACCCGGGCCGAGATTACGGACGTGGCCAACGCCGTCTTTGACGGCACCAGCGCCGTGATGCTCTCGGGCGAGACGGCCGCCGGCAAATTCCCGGTGGAGGCCGTGCAGGTCATGGCCAACATCGCCCAGCAGGCCGAAAAGGACGCCGTGGAGATGCTGGCCTACCGGGACATCCGCTACGATACCGAGCTGGACGACAACACCAACGCCGTCTGCGACGCCGCCTGCACCATGGCCCGGGACATCCGTGCCAAGGCCATCATTGCCCTGACGAAGTACGGTCACACGGCCCGGCGGATGTCCAAGTTCCGCCCGGTGCAGCCCATTGTGGCCGCGACCCACGTGCGCAAGACGTACCACCAGCTGGGGATGTGCTGGGGCGTCTACCCGGTCATGTCCCGCTACCAGCAGAGCACCGAGGACCTGCTGCTCCACGCCGTGGACTGCGCCAAGCAGATTGACGCGGTGGAGGACGGCGACCTGGTGGTCATCGCCGCCGGCGTTCCCCTGGACACCCCGGGCAGCACGAACCTTCTGAAGGTCGAGGTCGTCGGCGCCCGCAGCTGACTGCCCTGGCTTTGCGTGTTATGGCAGTTGCGCACTATTCGTGCCAAAGCCGTTGACAGCATATGCCTCCGCCCGATACAGTAGAGGAAAGTAGCCGCCTGTTATGTGGATTTTACAGGGAGGCGTATCTATGAGTCAGCACATCTATCAGAAGCGTCCGGCGGCGCCGGCGCGCAGCTCCCAAACAGCGCGATGACGGCCATGCTGGACGCCGGCCAGGGCGGGCTGCCCGACCTGGCGCGTCAGATGCAGGTGCGCGCCCAGGCGCTTGAGCGGCAGATCCCGTCGGCCGAGCAGGAGGCGGACCGGCTTTCGGCCGGCGTCACGGCCGGCTCCTTTGAACAGGTGAAGGCGGAGATGGGCCGCAGGCTGGGGACGGACCTCTCCGACATCCGGCTGCACACCGACAGCGCGGCGGCCGCCAAGGCCGACGAGATGGGTGCGGCCGCCTATACCTCGGGCCGGGACATCTATTTCGGCAGCGGCGGCTACAACGCCGGCACCGCCGCGCATGAGCTGGTCCACACGGCCCAGCAGGGCGTCGTCTCCAGCGGGCAGGTGGCCGCGTCGGCTCCCATGGGCGCCGTTCAGATGAAACCGCTGACCTTGTCGAACCGGCCGATTGCCTATTGGAATGACAAGGCGTATCAGAATATCGCCCGGATGGTGGGGCTCTACAACAAGGCCGAGGGCGAGATGAACGCGACCATGGCCGAAACGACCGCCACGCCGGAGGGCATCGCCGCCGCCACGGTGAACCACGCCCAGCTGGACAGACTGCGCCAGATGCGCCAGAACAACCCCGGCTTCCAGGGGCAGAACCACAGCGCCTATCTGGTGGAGCACGACCCGGCGCTCAATGAGCATCTGATGAACTACGAGATGAACAGCACCGAAGAGGAGCGCAGCAACAGCGCGTTCTACAACGAGCTGAAAGCGGCCGCGCTCCGCGCCCATGTGGGGCGGCACAACGAACTGCTCCGCAAACGCATGGGGCTGTGACACGCCAAGGGGACCGGCCGCTGGCCGGTCCCCTCTTTGCTGGCTCCTCTCCGGGTCCCTCTCCCGCGGGCCTCTCCTAGCCCGCCTTTTTGGGGATGCGGATGGTCAGGACAATTTCTTCATCGGTCTCCTCCTGGGTCTTGTCCGCCCGGATGCCGGCGTGCTTGATGAGGTCCAGGTTGTGCTCCACGGAGTTCAGGAACAGCCGCACATCCCGCAGGATGAAGCGTCCCAGTCCCCGGCGGGGCTCCGGCTGGGCCTTGGCCGCCAGCAGGCGGTCGATGTACTGCTCGGCGGCCGCCACGTTCATCTGCCGGCGGACAATCTCGCCGATGGCGTCCAGCCGCGCCTGTTCGCCCTCCAGCTTCAGCAGGGCGCGGGCGTGGCGCTCCGACAGCCCGTGCTGCCGGATGGCCGCCAGCACCGACGGCGGATGGCGCAGCAGCCGCAGCTTGTTGGCCACCGCCGACTGGCTCTTGCCCACCCGCATGGCCGCCTGCTCCTGGCTCAGGCCGTACAGGCGCATCAGGCGGGCCAGGCCCTCGGCCTCCTCGATGAAGTCCAGGTCCCGGCGCTGGAGGTTCTCCACCAGCGCCAGCATCCCCGACTGCTCTTCGTCCACAGAGAGCAGGATGCACGGCACCTCTGTCAGCCCCGCCATCCGGGCGGCCCGCAGGCGGCGCTCTCCCGCCACCAGCTCATAGCCGTCCTGCCGCCGCCGCACCGACAGCGGCTGGAGAATCCCGTACTGGACGATGCTGGCCGCCAGCTCCTGCAGGCCCTGCTGGTCAAAGACCTTGCGCGGCTGCGAGGGGTTGGGCCGCACGGCCCCGATGGGCAGGTACACCACCCTGCCGGTCTCCATGAACGAACGTGTCCTCGGTCTCTGCATAGCCTCTCCTCCTTTTGCAGATGACGGGAAATCCCTCTCCGATTTCTCGTCATTTCCGATGAGTCTAGTTTACCAGAAAATTCAAAAAATTCACGCGAAAACGGTCGGCGGCCCACAATAAATTGTGCGAATGTTTTTCTTTCCACACAAGATGTTGGGAAATATTCGGAAATGGCGAAACCCCGATTTTCCCGCCGCCGGGCAGACGAAACCCCGCGCCGCCCTGGGTGGGCGGCGCGGGGTCCGGGAATTGGAACGCGCCTGTGTTCGGTAAGCTGCGAGGCTAGAATACCACGCCGGGGCCGCGAAGTCCGTTGAAGACGGTCGCGGCCGGTTTTTCTTGTCCCGCGCCTGGAAACGTGGTACAATAACCGCGCCAATCCAAATCGGAAGGAGATTCCCATGCGCTATCTCGCAATGACGCTGGCGGCGGCCGCCATGGTGGCCCTGGACCAGCTGACCAAGGCCTGGACCGTGGCCACAATTCCCCTGGGCGGCCGGGCGGCCGGCCTGGACGGCATCTTTCACCTGACCCATGTACAGAATACCGGCATGGCCTTCTCCATGCTCGAGGGCGCCCGGTGGCTGTTCCTGATTGTCACCGCGGCGGTGCTGGCGGCTCTCATCGTGGCCGTGGCGAAGAAGTGGCTGCGCCACCCGCTGGCCCTGGCAGCCGTGACGTGCATCGTCGGCGGCGGGGTCGGCAACCTCATCGACCGGGCCCGGCTGGGCTATGTGGTGGACATGATTGCGCTGGACTTCATGGACTTCGCCGTCTTCAATGTGGCCGACTGCTTCGTGTGCATCGGCGCGGCGCTGCTGGTCCTCTGGGCGCTGTTCTTCGACCGGAAAAAGCGGGAGGCCGCCCCATGACGGTCCTCTGCCCCGAGGCCGGGCTGCGGATGGACGTGGCGCTCTCCCGGCTGCTGCCGGAGGTGAGCCGCTCGGCGGCCCAGCGGCTGCTGGAGGAGGGCCGCGTCACCTGCGGCGGCCGCCCGGTGCGGAAGAACGAGCGGACGGCCGCCGGCCAGGCGCTGGAGGTCTCCCTGCCGGAGCCGGCGCCCATCGCCGCCGCGCCGGAGCCCATGGACCTGGACATCCGCTACGAGGACGCCGACGTGATTGTCGTCAACAAGCCCAAGGGGCTGGTCGTCCACCCGGCGGCCGGGCATCCGGACGGGACGCTGGTCAACGGCCTTTTATACCACTGCGCCGGAAGCCTGTCGGGCATCAACGGCCAGCTGCGGCCGGGCATCGTCCACCGGATTGACAAGGACACCTCGGGCCTGCTGATTGCGGCGAAGAACGACTTTGCCCACCAGGCCCTGGCGGCCCAGCTGGCCGACCACACGCTGCGGCGGACGTATGAGGCTGTGGTCTGCGGCGGCCCGCGGGACGACGCCGGCACGGTGGACGCGCCCATCGGGCGGAACCCCGGCGACCGGAAGAAGATGGCCGTCGTCGCCGGCGGCCGCCGGGCCGTGACCCACTACCAGGTGTTGGAGCGGTATTCCGGCTACACGTACCTCCGGTGCCGGCTGGAGACGGGGCGGACGCACCAGATCCGCGTCCACATGGCCTATCTGGGCCACCCGATTCTCGGCGACACGGTCTACGGCCGGAAGAAGCCGGAGCTGGGGCAGGAGAGCCAGTGCCTTCACGCCCGGGAGCTGACGTTCGTCCACCCCCGCACCGGCCTGCCGGTGACGGTCGCCTGCGAGCTGCCGCCGTACTTTGACGCCGTGCTGCGCCGGCTGCGCCAGCGGTAACAACGGGTGGCGGTCTGTCCGCCCTCCCATCCCCGCCGGCCCTGTGGGGCCGGCGGGGATTCGTGTTTTATCATGCGGCGGCATCGCAAACAAGGGCCTCTTTTTTTCGGGCGGCGTGAAACTATCCGGCCGCCGCAGGCCGCTTAGGAGGTGAAAGGCGGTGAGTCCCATGTCCGACGCCCGGGCCGCGTTTTTGCGGCTCTACGAGGAGACCCGGCGGGAGGTCCTCGTCTACCTGACGGCCCGCTGCGGCGACCCGGCCGACGTGGCCGACCTCTTCCAGGAGACGTACGCCGAGGTCTACGCGGCCCTCTGCCGCCGGGGGCCGGCCTACGTCCGCCGCGGCGAGGCCTTCGTCAAAAAACTGGCCGCCCAGCAGCTCCACCGGCACTACGCCCGCCGCCGGCCGCGGCGCGACGTGGCCCTGGAGATTCTCGCCGCGCCGCCCCGGCGGCCCGCCCGGCCCCGGCTGCTGCCCGTGACCGCCTCCGCCGCGGCGGTCGCCGCGGCGCTGCTGCTGGCCGTCCTGCCGCAGCGGACGCCCGCCGGGCCAACCGCCCCGCCTGCCCAGATCCAGGCGGCAGACGCCCCCCGGACGCCGGAGCCCGCCGAGGAACCGGATCCAGAACCGGTCCCGCCGGACGAGCTCCACATCCACGACCTGGAGGACGCCCCCATGGCCGCCGCCCCGGACTTTGCCCTCTCGCAGCTCCTCCTGGAGCACGCCCAGTACCGGACGCTGGCCGAATTCCTCGACGGCTGGGGCTGGAACCCGCTGCCCGGGCGGATCCCGGCGGGGCTCTCGCCGGCCTTCGACGCCGACTCCACCTGGGTCTACGCCGTGGACCCCGAGACCGGCGAGGTCTGGGACCAGGCGTCGTTCCTGTGGCGGGAATGGCCGGACGGCTACGACCCGCTGGAGCGGACCGTCACCGTCGTCGCCGCCTCCCGGGAGATCCTCAGCTGCGGGATCCTCGTGCCCGACGCGGCCATGGAGCCCTCCACCGTCGGCGGCGTCTCCATGACCCTGGGCCGGCGGGAGACGCCCTACGGCCCCTATACCGACGGGCCGGACGGGGAGAAGACGCCCGCCGGGTACCGCCCGGTGTGGGAGGCCGATTTCCAACTCCGGGGGCTCCATCTCCAGGTGACGGCCGAAAACCTGACCGAGGCGGAATTTCTGGACGTCCTCCGCTCCATGGTGGACTGAGGACGTTCCGGGCGGCCGGCGCATACAATGGGGCAGAACCCTATGGAAAGGAGACTGCCCATGCAAATGGAAACGTACGCCGGCTGCGGCGCCGGCTGTGCGGGCTGCCCCCGCCGGCAGCTGTGCTTCGGCCGGGAGACGCCGCTGGAGGCCTTTGAGCGCGACAACCCGGGCCAGGGGACGCTGCGCATCCAGGCCTTCCGCGGGCCCCAGACCCTGCCGGTGGAGGGCGTCCAGGTGGTGGTCAGCCACACGTTCGCAGACGGAACCAGCCACATCTATTTTACCGGCGTCACGGATGAGAGCGGCCTCATCGACTCCATCTCCCTGCCGGCGCCGGCGCTGTCCCAGTCCCTGCACCCGGGAGACGCTCATCCCAGCGCCGTCTATACCGTCCGGTCCCAGGCCGACGGCTTCGTGCCCATGGAGAATACCGTGGACATCTTCCAGGGCATCAAGACCGTTCAGCCGCTGCAGTTGAGATTGGAGTGACGCCCATGCCGAATCTGCCCGTGATTCCAGAGACCATCACGGTCCATCTGGGCCTGCCCGACGACGCCTCGGCGCCCAACGTCCGGGTGCCCTTCGTCGATTACATCAAAAACGTGGCTTCCAGCGAAATCTACCCCACCTGGCCGGAGTCCGCCCTCCGGGCCAACATCCTGGCACAGATCTCCTACGCCCTCAACCGGGTCTATACCGAGTGGTACCGGAGCCGCGGCTACGACTTCGACATCACCTCCACGACGCAGTACGACCAGCAGTACACCCCGGGCCGGGAGATCTTTGAAAACGTCGCGCAGATTGTCGATGAGATCTTCAACGACTACGTCATCCGACAGGGGAATATCGAACCGCTGTTCACCCAGTATTGCAGCGGGACGACCGTCACCTGCGACGGCCTCTCCCAGTGGGGGACCGTGGAGCTGGCCAACCAGGGGCTGGTGCCGTACGAGATCCTCCAGCACTACTACGGCGACGACATCGGCATCGTCCGCGACGCCCCCACCGGGCCGAACCTGCCCTCCTACCCGGGCAGGCTGATTCGCCTGGGCTCGGCCGGCGAGGACGTGGGAATCCTCCAGCGGCAGCTGAACCGCATAGCCCGCAACTATCCGGCCCTGGGCGGGCCGCTGACGGTGGACGGCATCTACGGCACCGAGACGGAGGCCGCCGTCCGGACCTTTCAGCAGATTTTCAACCTGGTGGTGGACGGCATCGTCGGCAAGGCCACCTGGTACCAGGTGAAAGCCATCTACAACGCCGTCAAGGGGCTCGGCGAGCTGGCCAGCGAGGGCCTGCGGCTGGAGGAGGTGGACCGGCTGTTCGTCGCGCCGCTGCGCCTGGGGGACAGCGGCATCCCGGTGCAGGTCATTCAGTACTACCTGTCCATCCTGGCCTATTTCAACGAATCGCTGCCCCTGGTGGAGGTCAGCGGGACGTTTGATGAGGCCACGGACGCGGCGGTCCGCACGTTCCAGCAGCAGCAGGGCCTGCCGGTGGACGGCGTCGTCGGGCAGGAGACGTGGAACACCTTGACCGACGTCTACTTGCAGACGATGAACTCCCTGCCCGAGGAGGCGCTGGGCGTCTCCGACGTCCTCTACCCCGGCCTCTTCCTGACGCCGGGCCAGACCGGCGAGGAGGTGGCGGCGCTCCAGAGGAACCTGCGGCGGGCGGCCGCGGCCGTGGACTTCCTGCCGGAGGTGCGGGAGACCGGCGTCTATGACGAGGCCACCGAGGCGGCCGTCCGGATTGTCCAGGAACACGCCGGCCTGGAGGTCAACGGCATCACCGGCCCCCTGACCTGGGCCGCCATCGTCCGCCTGGGCGGGGAATAGGGAAAAACCTCCGGGAAAGGCTGGAAATGCCACTCCGCTTGTGGTACACTATTGCCTGGGAGGGCCTGCGGCCCTCCGGCAACACAGCACTGCAAAGGAGGAACTCGGTATGTCCAACCAGAAACCGATGCCCGGCACCGGCGGCGACCGCTATCTGCCCTACGACCGGCGCACCGGCCCGGAGTCCGACGTCTACTTCACCCGTGACCTCTCTGCCGAGGGTCTGCGGCGGATATTTGCCCGGGTCGGCGGCTGCCTGACCGGGCGCATCGGCGTCAAGCTGCACACCGGCGAGCCCCACGGCCCGAACATCATCCCGCGCCCCTGGGTGCGCGCGCTGGTGGAGAACGATTTGCCCGGCGCGGCCATCGTGGAGACGAACACCTACTACGAGGGCGGCCGATACACCACCGAGGACCACCGGGAGACGCTGAAGACCAACGGCTGGACCTTCTGCCCGGTGGACATCCTCGACGCCGACGGCGTGGCGGCCCTGCCGGTGGCCGGCGGGAAGTGGTTCACCGAGATGCACATGGGCAAGAACCTGCTCCAGTACGATTCGCTCTTTGTGCTGACCCACTTCAAGGGCCACGCCAAGGGCGGCTTCGGCGGCTCGGCCAAGAACATCGGCATCGGCTGCGCTGACGGCCGCATCGGCAAGAAGGAAATCCACACGACGCCCGGCTCCAGCGATATGTGGGACATCTCCGACGAGGAGTTCATGGAGCGGATGATGGAGTCGGCCAAGGCGGTGACCGACCACTTCGGGCAGCACATCTGCTACGTCAACGTGATGCGGAATATGTCCGTCTCGTGCGACTGCGAGGGTACGGCGGCCGCCCCGGTCGTGACGCCCAACGTGGGCATCCTCGCCTCGCGGGACATCCTGGCCATCGACCAGGCGTCGGTGGACCTGGTCTATGCGATGCAGGAGGCCGACCGCCACGCCCTGGTGGAGCGGATAGAGTCCCGCCACGGCCTGCGGCAGCTGACCTATATGAAGGAGCTGGCCATGGGCAACGACCGCTACCGGCTGCTGGACATCGACAACGGCGACGCGCCGCTGCGCCCGGAGGACGCCGTCCGGGACGTCCGGCCCTTTGCCGGCTGAGCGCCGCCCTCCCAAAGCAAACGCCGCCCCGCCCGTTCATCCGGGCGGGGCGGTTTTGCTTGTCGCGGGCGCTACGGCGCTTCCACAACATCCAGAATCAGGGGCTCGGCCGGCGGGGCCTCCGGCTCCACGGCCAGGGCCTCCCGGAGAAGCGCCTCGCCCTCGTCCAGGCGGGCCTCGTCGGCGGCGTACAGCCGGCATAGGGGCTGGCCGGCCGCCACCGGCTCGCCGGGCGACGCCGCCAGGACCAGACCCGCGGTGTAGTCGATGGCGTCCTCCTTCGTCTGCCGCCCGGCGCCCAGGGCGACCGACGCCTTGCCGATGTCCTCGGCCGAGCGCACGGCCAAAAAGCCGCCGGCCTCAGCCCGGACAACCCGGCACAGCGGCTCCGGATAGAAGTCCGCCGGCGCCTCCAGCGCCCGCAGGTCGCCGCCCTGGGCGGCAATCCACTGCCGGAACTTCTCCGCAGCCGCGCCGTTCTCCACAGCCGCCTCGGCCCGGGCGCGGCAGTCCTCCGGCGTCCCCAGGCCGGCCATGGCCAGCATCTTCGCCGACAGCCACAGGCACAGCTCCGTCAGGTCCGCCGGCCCCCGGCCCCGGAGCGTCTCGTACGCCTCCTGCATCTCCAGGAGGTTCCCCACGGCCCGGCCCAGGGGGCGGTTCATGTTCGTCAGCACGGCCACGGTCTCCTTGCCGTTCCGTCGGCCGATGTCCACCATGGCCCGGGCCAGGGCCCGGCCGTCCTCCGCCGTCCGCATGAACGCGCCGGTGCCCACCTTCACGTCCAGGAGAATCTTGTCGCTGCCGGAGGCCAGCTTTTTGCTCATGATGGAGCTGGCAATCAGCGGGATGCTGTTGACCGTGGCCGTCACGTCCCGCAGGGCGTAGAGCTTCTTGTCGGCCAGGGCCACCCGGGCCGTCTGCCCGGTGACGGCCACGCCCACCGTGTTGGCCAGGCGGACGAACTCCGCCTCGTCCAGCCCCGTGCGGAAGCCGGGCAGGGACTCCAGCTTGTCAATCGTCCCGCCGGAGAAGCCCAGGCCCCGGCCGGACATCTTGGCCAGCTTCCCGCCGCAGGCGGCGAGGATGGGGCCGAGGATGACGGTGGTCTTGTCGCCGATGCCGCCGGTGCTGTGCTTGTCCACTTTGACGCCGGCGATGGCCGACAGGTCCACGGTGTCGCCGGAGCGGGCCATGGCGTCGGTCCAGCAGGCCAGCTCGTCCTCGCTCATGCCGTTGAGGAAGATGGCCATCAGCAGCGCCGAGGTCTGGTAGTCGGGAATCGAGCCGGCGCAGAGGCCGTCCATAAACCAGGCAATTTCCGCTTCGGTCAGGCAGCGGCCGGCGGCCTTGTGCTCGAGAATGTCGTACATACGCATGGCGTCACGCCTCCTCTTCCAGATTGGCGCCGGAGAAGCTCTCCGGCAGCAGGCCGCCCAGGGTGTAGGCGGCGGTGGAGCCGTCGGCGCGGCGCAGGTAGATGGGGAAGTCGTCGCCGCAGAACTCCCGCAGCACCTGGCGGCAGACGCCGCAGGGCGGGCAGGGCCCCTGGGGCCGGCCGCCGGGCCCGCCGGCGACGGCGATGGCCTGAAAGCGCCGCTCCCCCTCGCTGACGGCCTTGAAGACCGCGGTCCGTTCGGCGCAGTTGCTGGGGCCGTACGCGGCGTTCTCCACGTTGCACCCCAGGTACACCCGGCCCGAGGCCCCCAGCAGCGCCGCGCCCACCGCAAAGCGGGAGTAGGGGGCGTAGGCCCGGCCCATGGCCTCCTCGGCCAGGTCCAGCAGTTCTTCCGGTGTCATAGGCATCCCTCCTGTTCCCCTCCAGTATACCCCATCCGCCCCGGCGGCGCAAGGGAGCGGGCGGATGACGTCCGTTTCTGCCAAAGGCAAAAAAGAACGTCGGAGCAAAGCGGGCTTTGCTCCGACGCAATCTGTGTTAACGAAAGAGGTGCGGTTGCCATAACGAAGAAACCGCTGCGCAGCGGCGGAACCAGACCGAAGCCCAGCGTAAGCGGGTTCGGTCTGGAGAGGAGGAGCAAGGGAGCGGGCGGATGACGTTCTTTTCTGCCAAAGGCAAAAAAGAACGTCGGAGCAAAGCGGACTTTGCTCCGACGTGGTGGGGGAAGGTGGATTCGAACCACCGAAGGCATAGCCAGCAGATTTACAGTCTGTCCCCTTTGGCCACTCGGGAATTCCCCCA
>CAJFNZ010000081.1 GCA_904395905.1 uncultured Oscillospiraceae bacterium
TCCGAGTGACTGGATTCGAACCAGCGGCCTCTTGAACCCCATTCAAGCGCGATACCAAACTTCGCCACACCCGGATGCCTTTTCCTGTTCTGCGCTATCTCTCAGCGCTCAGATATTGTATCATACCTTCCAGGGAAATGCAAGGGGTATTTTGTGAATCCCGAAGTTTTTTCCGGGGCCCCGCCGCTCGGCGGGGCCCCGGATTTCTCACGCGGGACTGTCCGTCAGCATGAAGGTCAGCTCGGCCGTCACGGCCACCTGACCGTCCACGGTGGCCGTGGCCTTTCCCACGCCCACAGGGCCCTTCTGGCGGATGATTTCACAGCGCAGCTCCAACACATCGCCGGGGACCACCTGGCGGCGGAAACGCGCCTCCTTGATGCCGCCGAACAGGGCCAGCTTACCCTTGTTCTCCGGCACCGTCAGGGCGCACACCGCGCCCACCTGGGCCAGGGCCTCAATCATCAGCACCCCCGGCATCACCGGGTTCCCGGGGAAGTGCCCCAGAAACTGCATCTCGTTGGCGCTGACGCACTTGATGCCCCGGGCGCTCTTGCCCGGCTCGCACTCGAGGATCCGGTCCACCAGCAGGAAGGGATAGCGGTGGGGGATGATTTCCTGAATTTCACGGCTGCTCAGTTCCATGGCTCAGCCCTCCCAGCGGCGCAGGGCGATGGTGGCGTTGTGGCCGCCGAAGCCCAGAGAGTTGGACAGGGCGCAGCGGATGGGGACCTCCCGGCCCTGGTTGGGGACGATGTCCAAATCGCAGGCCTCGTCGGGCACCTGGTAGTGGATTGTGGCCGGGACGAAGCCCTCCTTCAGCGCCAGGGCCGTGAGGATGGCCTCCACCGCGCCGGCGGCCCCCAGCAGGTGGCCCGTCATGGACTTGGTGGAGCTGACCATCAGGCGGCCGGCGTGGCCGCCGAAGGTCTTGTGGATGGCGGCCGTCTCGATGGCATCGTTGAGCGGCGTGGAGGTGCCGTGGGCGTTGATGTAGTCCACATCCTCCGGAGTCAGGCCGCCGTCGGCCATGGCGGCCGCCATGGCGGCCGCACCGCCCTCACCGTCGGGCGCGGGCGCCGTGATGTGGTAGGCGTCGCAGGTGGCGCCGTAGCCGACCACCTCGCCGTAGATCTTCGCCCCGCGGGCCTGGGCATGGTTCAGCTCCTCCAGAACCAGGACGCCGGCGCCCTCGCCCATGACGAACCCGCTGCGCTCCTTGTCGAAGGGAATCGAAGCCCGGGCCGGATCGTCCGACAGGCACAGCGCCCGCATGGAGGTGAACCCGCCCACGCCCATGGGCGTGACGGCGGCCTCGGCGCCGCCGCAGACCATGACCTCGGCGTAGCCGTCGCGGATGTAGTGGAAGGCGTCGCCCACAGCGTTCACGCCGCCGGCGCAGGCCGCCACCGGGCAGCCGCACATCCCCTTGAGGCCGAAGGCGATGGCAATCTGGCCGGCCGCCATGTTGGCGATGGCCATGGGAATGTAGAAAGGGGAAATCCGGTCAAACCCCTTCTCCAACCCCTTGGAGTGCTCGGCCTCCGTGGTGGCCATGCCGCCGATGCCGCTGGAGACGATGGTGCCGCAGCGGCCGGCGTCCTCCCGGCGCATGTCCAGGCCGGCGTCCGCCATGGCCTCGTGGGCAGCCACCAGGGCGTACTGGGTGAACAGATCCATGTGGCGCAGTTCCTTCTTCTCCACCACGGCCTCCGGGTGGAAGTCCCGGACCTCAGCCGCCAGGCTGGCCTTGTAGCCGGAGACATCGAAACGGGTGATGGGGCCGACACCGCAGCGGCCGGCCCGGATCCCCGCCCAGAAAGTGGGGACGTCGTTGCCCAGAGGGGTGACGGCGCCCATGCCGGTAATGACGACTCTTCTTCTGTCCATACGCTGATAAATCCTCCTCGTCAGGATGCTCCAGGGCTCTCGGCGGTCACATGGCCATGCCGCCGTCCACCGCCAGAACCTGGCCGGTGATGTATGCTGCGCCGTCGCCGGCCAGGAAGGCCACGGCCTCGGCCACATCCTCGGGCCGGCCCATGCGGCCCAGGGGGATGGAGGCGGCCATGGAGGACTTCGCCTCCTCGGGCAGCACGGCGGTCATGTCGGTCTCGATAAAGCCGGGGGCCACGGCGTTGACGGTGATGCCCCGTCCGGCCAGCTCCCGGGCCATGGCCTTGGTCATGGAGATGACGCCGCCCTTGCTGGCGCAGTAGTTGGCCTGGCCGGCGTTGCCGCGGAGGGCCACGACGCTGGTCAGGTTGACGATGCGGCCGGCGCGCTGCTTCATCATCGGCCGGGCGGCGGCCTTCATGGTCAGGAAGGTGCCCTTGAGGTTCGTCTCAATGACGGCGTCGAAGTCGGCCTCCTTCATCCGCATGGCCAGGCTGTC
Source organism: uncultured Oscillospiraceae bacterium (assembly GCA_904395905.1). Classification (GTDB taxonomy): domain Bacteria; phylum Bacillota; class Clostridia; order Oscillospirales; family Oscillospiraceae; genus Avoscillospira_A. Next base: position 2,396 of record CAJFNZ010000081.1, read on the forward strand.
CCGGGTGATGCCGGCATTGTTGACCAGGATGTCCACCCGCCCGAACTCCGCCAGGACCGCCTCGAAGAGGCCGGCCACGGCCTCGGCGCTGCCCACGTCGGCCTGCCGGGCCAGGACCCGGACGCCCAGGGCACGGCAGGCGGCCTCGGTCTCCCGGGCCGCGGCCTCGTTGCCGGCGTAGCTGAAGGCGATGTCCGCCCCCAGGGAGGCCAGCTTCTCACAGATGGCCCGGCCGATGCCCCGGCTGCCGCCGGTGACCAGGGCGAGTTTTCCCTTCAGCATGGCGCTGCTCCTTTCAGGTCCGCCAGGACGGCTTCCAGGTCCTGGACGGTGGTGATGGAATACGTCTTCGCCCCGTCTACGGTCTTGCGGACGAAGCCCGAGAGAACCTTCCCCGGCCCGATTTCCACGAAGGTGTCCACCCCGGCCCGGGCCATGAAGCGGAGGGAGTCCTCCATATAGACGCTGGACATGACCTGCCGTTCCAGCAGGGCGGGCACGGTGTCGCCGGGGCCCATGGTGGTCCCGAGGCAGTTGAAGACCACCGGGAAGGCCATGGGGCCGAAGGGGATGGTCTGGAAGTAGTCGTGGAGGGCCCGGGAGGCCGGCTCCAGCAGCCGGGTGTGGAAGGGGCCGGAGGTGTTCAGGGGCATGGCGCGCCGGGCGCCCAGCTCCTTGGCGTAGGCGGCGGCCTGCTCCACGGCGGCCCGTTCGCCGCCGATGACCAGCTGGCCGGGGCAGTTGTAGTTGGCAATCTGCACCACGCCCAGGGAGGAGGCCCGGTCGCAGGCCTCCTGGAGCTTCTCGCGGTCCAGGGCCAGGACGGCAATCATGGCGCTGTCCACGCCCCGGGCGGCTTCAGTCATGGCCCGGCCGCGGAAGGCCGCCAGGGAGACGGCCGTGGGGGCGTCCCAGACGCCGGCGGCGTGGAGGGCCGAGTATTCGCCCAGGCTCAGGCCGGCGGCCAGGGCCGGGCGGACGCCCTCGGCGAAGAGCAGCGCCGTGACGCCGGCGGCAAAGGCCACCATGCACGGCTGGGTGTAGGCCGTCTCGTTGAGGCCCTCGCCGGTGAAGGAGACGGCCTTCAAATCAAAGCCCGGGTCCGCGCCGTCGTAGACGGCCCGGAAGGCGGGGAAGGCCTCGTAAAAATCCCGGCCCATGCCGGGGGTCTGGCTCCCCTGGCCGGCGTACAGAAATCCCAGCTTCATGCCTGCAGCCCCGCAATGGTCGCCCGGCAGCCGTCCACCAGGTCCTGGAGGATGGCCCGGACCGGCCGGACCTCGTGGACCATGCCGGCCACCTGGCCGCACATGACGCTGCCGGTGGAGACGTCGCCGTCGAAGACCGCCCGGCGGAGGCCGCCCAGGGTCAGCTTCTCCAGCTGCTCCAGCGTGGCGCCGGCGTACTCCTCCTTCAGGTACTCCCGGGCCATCTTGTTCTTGAGGATGCGGACCGGGGCCCCGACGCTCCGGCCGGTGACGGTGGTGTCCCGGTCCCGGGCCTTGCAGACGGCCTCCTTGTAGTTCTGGTGAATCGGGCACTCCTCGCTGACCAGCAGGCAGGTGCCCACCTGGGCGCCGCAGGCCCCCAGGGCGTAGGCGGCCGCCAGCTGCCGGCCGTCGGCGATGCCGCCGGCAGCCACCACCGGGATGGACACGGCGTCCACCACCTGGGGCACCAGGGCCATGGTGGTGGTCTCGCCCACGTGGCCGCCGGACTCGGTGCCCTCGGCAATCAGGCCGTCGGCGCCGGCCCGCTCAAGCATCTTGGCCAGGGCCACCGCGGCCACCACCGGGTAGACCCGGATGCCGGCGGACTTCCACTTCTCCATGTACTTGGAGGGGTTGCCCGCGCCGGTGGTCAGGAACCGGACGCCCTCCTCGACGACCATCTCGGCCATCTCGTCGGCGCAGGGGTTCATGAGCATCAGGTTCACGCCGAAGGGCTTGTCGGTGAGGGTCTTGCACTTGCGGATTTCCGCGCGCAGCTGCTCGGTGTTCATGCCGCCGCAGCCGATGAGGCCCATGGCGCCGGCGTTGGAGCAGGCGGCGGCGAAGGAGGCCGTGGCGATGTTGGCCATGCCGCCCTGGATGATGGGGAATTCAATCCCCAGCAGGTCATTGAGTTTCTTCATAAGATTCGTGCGTTCCTCCCATCTCGATGAGGCAGCCGCCCCAGGTGAGGCCACCGCCGAAGCCCACGCAGAGGACCTTCGTCCCCGGCGTCAGCCGGCCGGCCTCGTATAGCTCATTGAGCGCCACGGGGATGCAGGCTGAGGACATATTGCCGTAGCGGCTGACGTTCTTGTAGATCTTCTCCGGAGGCAGGGATAGCTTCCGGGCGATGTGGTCGATGATGCGCTCGTTGGCCTGGTGCATGACCACCAGGTCCACCTGGTCCCAGGTAAGGCCGGCGGCGTCCAGGACGGCCTGGCCGCACTTGGGCATGATGTCCACGGCGAACTTGAAGACCGGCTGGCCCTCCATGTGGATGTGGGACGGGCCCGGCTGGCCGGCGCCGTCGATATAGAGGACCTGGTTGTCCCCCCGGGAGCCCAGGCGGGCGCAGAGGTCCGGGGCGTCGGGCGCGGCCTCGACGACCACCGCCCCGGCTCCGTCGCCGAAGAGGACGCAGGTGGAGCGGTCGGTGAAGTCCATCAGCCGGGACAGCACCTCGCAGGAGACCAGCAGGCCGTAGGGCTTTTCCGCCGTCAGCAGCCCCTGGAGGACCCGCAGGCCGTAGGGGAAGCCGGCGCAGGCGGCGTTCAGGTCGAAGCAGACGGTGTCCTCCGGCAGGCCCAGGACCTTCTGGAGCATACAGGCGCAGCTGGGCGTCACCTGGTCGGCGGCCACGGTGGTCACCAGGCAGGCGCCCAGGCGCGCCGGGTCGATGCCGGCGCGCTCCAGGGCCTGGCGGGCGGCGGCGGCGGCCAGGTCCAGATGGGTCTCGGTTTCGCAGTAGTGGCGCGTGCGGATGCCAGTGCGCTTGACAATCCACTCGTCGCTGGTGTCCACAATCTGCGCCAAATCGTCGTTGGTCACCACCTTGGGCGGCAGGCAGCTGCCCGTGGCCGTCAGTCTAAGTCCCATCTGCATATCCGCTGCCTCCCATGGCTCTGAATTTCTTGTACCGCTGGCCGGCGATGCTCAAATCGCTGACTTTCAGCAGCGCGTTCAGGGCTTTCTCCAACGCCTTGTCCACGGCGGCCAGGGCGGCGGCCGGGTCCAGGTGGGCGCCGCCCTCGGGCTCGGGGACGACGGCGTCCACCACGCCCTGGGACAGCAGGTCCTCGGCCGTCAGCTTCATCAGGTCGCAGGCCTCGCCGCTGCGGCCGGCGTCCTTCCAGAGGATGGAGGCGAAGCCCTCGGGGGAGAGGACCGAGTAGACGGCGTTCTCCAGCATCAGCACCGTGTCGGCCACGCCCAGGGCCAGGGCCCCGCCGCTGTTGCCCTCGCCGGTGACGACGGCCACGATGGGCACCGTCAGGCGGCTCATGGTGAAGAGGTTCCGGGCGATGGCCTCCCCCTGGCCGCGGGCCTCGGCCTCGAGGCCGGGGTAGGCGCCGGGGGTGTCGATGAAGGTGATGATGGGCCGGCCGAACTTCTCGGCCTGCTCCATCAGGCGCAGGGCCTTGCGGTAGCCCTCGGGGCCGGGCATCCCGAAGTTGTACTGGAGGTTTTCCTCCAGGTTCTTGCCCTTGCGGGTGCCCAGCACCGTCACGGGCCGGCCGTGGTAGAGGGCGATGCCGCCCAGGACGCTGGCGTCCTCCCGGCACTGCCGGTCGCCGCGCAGCTCAAAGAAGTCGGTGAAGAGCCCCTCGATGTAGTCGGCCACGCCGGGCCGGCCCTCGTGGCGGGCGATGGCCACCCGCTGGGCTGGGGTCAGATGGTCGTTCACTGGGCAGCGCCCCCTTTCCCGTGGAGGCGCAGCAGCTGGGCCAGGACGGCCCGCAGCTGCCGCCGGGGCACAATCCGGTCCACAAAGCCGTGCTCCTCCAGGTATTCGGCCCGCTGGAAGCCCTCGGGCAGCTTCTGGCCGATGGTCTGTTCGATGACCCGGGCCCCGGCGAAGCCGATGAGGGCTCCCGGCTCGGCCAGGATGATGTCCCCGAGGCTGGCGAAGCTGGCCGTGACGCCGCCGGTGGTGGGGTCGGTCAGCACCGAGATGAAGAGCCCGCCCCGCTGGCTGTGGCGCGCCAGGGCGGCGCTGGTCTTGGCCATCTGCATCAGCGAGAGGATGCCCTCCTGCATCCGCGCCCCGCCGGAGGCGGAGAACAGAATCAGGGGCAGGCGGTTTTTCGTGGCGTATTCGATGAGCCGGGTGACCTTCTCGCCGACGGCCGCGCTCATGCTGCCCATGAGGAAGCGGCTGTCCAGGACGCCCACGGCCACGCGCCAGCCCTCGATGCGCCCGGCGGCGGTGACGACGGCCTCGTTGAGGCCGGTCTTCTGGCGGGCGTCCTCCAGCTTCTCCTCGTAGCCGGGGAACTGGAGGGGGTTGGTGGACGTGAGGCCCTCGTCCAGCTCCCGGAAGGAGCCGGAGTCGAGAATCAGGCTCAGGCGGAAGTAGGCGCCAATCCGGTGGTGGTAGCCGCAGGCCGGGCAGACGTACTGGCTGCGGACCAGGTCCTTCCGGCCGGTGACGGCCCCGCACCGCTGGCAGGCGACCCCCTCGGGCCGGGCGTGGGGCACCTGGCCCTCGCGGAGGGCCTTCATGGCCAGCATGTGCTTCCGCTGTTTGTTAAAGACAGGAATCATTCCTCACTCGCCTCCACGCGGGAGATCCAATCCAGCAGCGACTCCAGATGCTCGTCCAGGAAGGCCGTGGTGTAGTTGCCCCGGACGAAGGTGGGGTGGTAGAGGATCTGGTGCATCAGCTCGGCGTTCGTCTGGAGGCCGTCGATAATCAGCTCCTCCAGGGCCCGGCGCATCCGGCGGATGGCCTCCAGCCGGGTGGGCGCCCAGGCGATGACCTTGGCCACCATGGAGTCGTAGTAGGGGGGAATCTCGTAGCCGTTGTACATACAGGTGTCGATGCGGACCCCGGGGCCGCCGGGGAAGTACAGGAAGTCGGCCTTCCCCGGCCGGGGGGCGAAGCCGTGGGCCGGGTCCTCGGCGTTGATGCGGCACTCGATGGCGTGGCCATGGAGCTGCACATCCTCCTGGCGGATCCGCAGCGGCAGGCCCGAGGCGATGCGGATCTGCTCCCGGACCAGGTCCATGGCGGTGACCATCTCCGTCACCGGGTGCTCCACCTGGATCCGGGTGTTCATCTCGATGAAGTAGAAGGATTTGTCCGGCGCCAGGACGAACTCCACGGTGCCGGCGTTCTCGTACCCGGCGGCCTTGGCCGCCAGGACGGCGGCGGCGCCCATCTGCTCGCGCAGCTCCGGGGTCAGGCCGTGGGAGGGGGTCTCCTCGAGCAGCTTTTGGTTCTTCCGCTGGACCGAGCAGTCCCGCTCGCCCAGCTGGATGACGTTGCCGAACCGGTCGGCGAGGATCTGGAACTCAATGTGGCGGGGCTGGAGAATCAGCTTTTCCAGGTACATCTCGTCGCTGCCGAAGCAGGCCAGGGCTTCGGCGGCGGCCTCCCGGAAGGCGTCGGCCAGCTCCTCGGGCCCGTAGACCCGGCGCATCCCCCGGCCGCCGCCGCCGGCGGCGGCCTTGATGAGGACGGGATAGCCGATGCGGTCGGCCACGGCCTGGGCCTCCTCCGCCGAGGCGACGGGGCCGTCGGAGCCGGGCACCACCGGCACGCCGACCGACTGCATCAGGGCCCGGGCGGCGGCCTTGTTGCCCATCTTCCGGATGACGTCGCCGCTGGGGCCGACGAAGGTGAGGCCTGCGGCCCGGCAGGCGTCGGCGAAGTCGGCGTTCTCCGAGAGGAAGCCGTAGCCGGGGTGGACGGCGTCGCAGCCGGTGGCCTTGGCCACGGTCAGGATGGCGTCGGCGTTCAGGTAGCTGTCGGCGGCCCGGGGCGGGCCGATGCACACGGCCTCCTCGGCGAACATGGCGTGGAGAGACTCGGCGTCGGCCGTGGAGTACACGGTCACGGCGTCGATGCACATCTCCCGGCAGGCCCGGAGGATCCGGGCGGCAATCTCGCCGCGGTTGGCAATCAGCAGCTTTTTAACCATGGCGGTACCGGAGAATCGGGGCGTCGAAGGCCAGCAGCGCGCCGTTTTCGGCCAGAATCTCCTCCACCACCAGGTCGCAGGGGGCGGGGATCTCGTTCATGGTCTTCATGGCCTCGATGAGGCAGAGGGTCTGGCCCTTGGCCACCCGGTCGCCCACGGCCACGTAGGGGGCGGCGTCGGGGGCCGGGGCGGCGTAGAAGGTGCCCACCAGGGGCGCCCGGACGAACTCGCCCGCCGGCTCCTCCGCCGGGGCTGCCGGCGCTGCGGCGGGCGCCGCGGCCGGGGCCGCCTGGGCCGCCGGGACGGCGACGACGGGGGCCGGCTTTTCCAGCTCCAGGGTGAAGCCGCCGTCCTCCAGGCGCAGCCGCTGCAGGCCGCTGCGGGAGAAGCGGTCCATCAGTTCGTACAGATCTTGTTTATCCATGCTCTCACTCCGTATGTCCGTTCAGATAGTCCAAAATATCGCCGACCGTGCGGAAGGTCGGCAGCAGGGCGTCGTCGATGGTGATGCCGCAGGCCTCCTCCAGGGCCATGCACAGCTCCACGGCGGTCAGAGAGTCGGCGTGCAGGTCTTCCCGCAGCCGGGTCTCGGCTGCCAGTTGGTCCTCGTCACAGCCCAGGACCTCCGCAATGACGCCGCGTATGGTTTCCCAATTCATGGCTGTCCCTCCCTTTCCGTGGCTTCCGGCCGACAGGAAGCCCAATCTACACTATTTTACCACCGGCACAGGGGATGTCAAGGAAAACCTGTCCGAGGCGGTATTCTCCGGCCAATCTGCCGCCGGTTTCCGGCGGGTTTTGCCGGAAACCGCGCCCAAAGCGGGGAAGGGCGGGACGCCGGGGGCGGCGGGCCGCGGCGAAGGACGCGGCCGCGCGGCAGGCGCTCGGCGCAGCGGGCTCGGGTAAAATCGCATCCGTGCGCCGCAATAAGCGTATGGGGAAGCCAAAACGCCGCCCGCCTTTTCCTAAGGCGGGCGGCGTTTTTACCGGCTAGAGCAGCAGCCGGTGACAGCCCTCGGTGGGAATCTGCCGCGACCGGGCCAGCCGCTCCAGGGCCTCCTGCGCCTCGGGCGGGGCCATCCAGGCCATGCCGCAGCCGGCCGACAGGGCCTGGGGCACCGGAATCAGCCGCCCCGGCGCGCCGGCCTCCCGGCAGGCCTGCTCCATGGCCATGGCCGCGGTGGTGGAGGGGAAGGTGATGACCAGCTTCCAGGACTTCTCTCTCATCGGGCCAGAGCCTCCACGGCCTCGGCCGCCGCGTCGGCCTCGGCCTCGGTGTTGTACCAGCCGAAGCTGAACCGGACTGCCCCCCGGGCCTCGGTGCCGAGGCAGCGGTGCATCCGCGGGGCGCAGTGAGCCCCGGGCCGCGTGGCGATGGCGTACTCCGTCTCCAGCAGGTCCGCGGCCTCCCCGGAGTCCATCCCGCCGATGTTCAGGGACACCACCGCCGCCCGCTCGCCGGAGAAGTCCCCGTAGACCGTCACTTCCGGCAGGGCGGCCACCCGCTCGTAAAACCGCCGGGCCAGGGCCTGCTCGTGGCGGCGGATGGTCTCCGGGCCGACGTCCCGGAGGAAGTCCAGCGCCGCCGACAGCCCGGCGATGCCGTGGCCGTTGAGGGTGCCGGCCTCCAGCCGGGTGGGCAGGGCCGGCGGCTGGGTCTCCAGGTAGCTCTGGACGCCGGAGCCGCCCACCTTCCAGGGGCGCAGCTCCACCCCCTCGGCCAGGCAAAGCCCGCCGGTGCCCTGGGGCCCCAGGAGGCTCTTGTGGCCGGTGAAGCAGAGGACGTCGATGCCCAGGCGGCCCATGTCGATGGGGAAGACCCCGGCCGTCTGGGAGGCGTCCACGAAGAACCGCAGCCCGTGGGCCCGGGCGAAGGCTCCCAGCCGGGCCAGGTCCGCCAGATTCCCGGTGACGTTGGAGCCGTGGGTGCAGACCAGCGCCCGGGTCTCCGGCCGGAGGAGCCGGGGGAGGGCGTCGTAGTCCAGCCGCCCCTGGTCGTCGGCCGGGAGGAAGCTCAGCGAAACGTCCCGCTCCCGGGCCAGGCGGTAGAGGGGGCGGAGGACAGAGTTGTGCTCCCAGTCGGTGGAAATCACGTGGGCGCCCCGGTCGATGCCGCCGTGGAGGGCGATGTTCAGCGCCTCGGTGGCGTTGCAGGTGAAGACCACGTGGTCGGCCCGGGGGCAGCCAAAGAGGGCGGCCAGCTTCTCTCGGGCCCCGTAAATCATCCGGGCGGCCGTCAGGCTGCCCCGGTGGGTCCCCCGGCCGTCATTGCCCAGGGAGCCCATGGCCTCGGCCACGGCCGCGACGACCGACGGCGGCTTCCGCAGGGTGGTGGCGGCGTTGTCCAGGTATATCATGGCTTGACGACCTTGGGGGCGGCGGCCAGCTGCTCGACGATGGCGTACATATTGGTCACCTTGCCCACAGCCAGCCGGTCCTGAAGCTGGTAGAAGTCCAGGCAGGTGCCGCAGGTGTAGATCTCGACCCCCTGGGCCTCCATGTTTTTCAGGTCCTCCAGGGAGTCGGAGCCCTCGCAGGTGAGGAAGGCGCCGCTGTTGTAGAAGAGGATGGCCTGGGGCAGCTGCTCCAGCTGGCCCAGGGCGTAGAGGAAGCCCTTCATCAGCGTTTTGCTCAGGGCCTCCTGGCCGCGGCCCATCTCCGAGGACTCCACGGCCACCACGAAGCCGGCGCGGCTGTCCGGGACGCAGGCGGCCTCGTCGGCCGGGACCTCGCCGAGGCGGGAGAGGTCGGCGACCTCCATCCGGACGGAGAACAGCTTCTCGTCCCGGCGCTCCGAGCGGATGGGCAGGCCGTAGCGGCCGGCCAGGCGGGTCAGGTTCTGTACGGCGATCTCGTTGTCCACGTGGACCTCCACCACCGACGGGACCGTCAGGGCCTTGAGGGCGTTGGCGGCCATGACCACCGGAATGGGGCACTGCTTGCCCACGGCGTTGACCAGTACAGTTTCCATGGTGCGTTCCTCCTTCGATGGGCGGCTTTGCCGCCGTTATTCTCTATTATAGTGCACGCTGGGCGGAACCGCAAGTCCCGGTTCCGCCCGGTACAAAAACCTCCCGCCGCGTGCTGCGGCGGGAGGCCAGACTGTCAAAAAACCGCAATGCCGCGCAAGAGGGCAGCGTGCAACTTGTACGGAAAAAAGCCCTCGGCAGAGTTTCGCCCGCCGAAGCGGGCGAAATCAAGTCAAATCCGTTTTTTCCGGGGACATGCGCCTCGGAAAAAA
>CAJFNZ010000082.1 GCA_904395905.1 uncultured Oscillospiraceae bacterium
GCGGGCAATGCCGTGACGGATGGCGCCGGCCTGGCCGGTGACGCCGCCGCCGGTGACCGTGCAGACCACGTCCAGACGGCCCAGGGTGTCGGTGGCGACCATCGGCTGCCGGACCAGCAGCTTCAGGGTCTCGAGGCCGAAGTAGTCGTCGATGTCCCGGCCGTTGATGATGATGGAGCCGGTGCCGCCCTCATAGACACGGACGCGGGCCACGGAGGACTTCCGCCGGCCGGTGCCGTACTGATACTGTTTCTTGCTCTCGTACATGTTCGGTTACCTCCTGATTAGTCCAAAGTCCAGGCTTCGGGCTTCTGTGCAGCGTTGTGATGCTCCGGGCCGGCGTACAGCTTCAGGCGGGTCAGGGCGCTGCGGCCGATGGAATTCTTGGGCAGCATGCCCTTCACGGCCAGCTCCATGGCGAACTCGGGCCGCTGCTCCATGAGCAGGCGGTACTTGACCTCTTTCAGGCCGCCAATCCAGCCGGTGTGATGGCGGTAGTACTTGTCCTCCATCTTGTTGCCGGTCAGGATGGCCTTGTCGGTGTTGACGATAATCACAAAGTCGCCGCAGTCAACGTTGGGCGTGAAGTCAACCTTGTGCTTGCCCCGCAGCAGCTTGGCTGCCGTGGCGGCCGTGCGGCCCAGGGGCTTGTCGGCGGCGTCGAGAACGTACCATTTTCTCTGGACGGTCTCCTTTTTGGCCATAGTCGTGGACATATGCAATCCTCCAAAATTCGGGAGGGGGCTTCCCCTCCGCGCAAAAAATTTTGACAAATTCTCGGGGCGTGCGTACAATATAAGCCTGTCAGCACGCCTGTACGTTATACCACACCGCGGGCCCGCTGTCAACGGGAATATTGCGATTTTTTCATTTTGCTTCGGAAGAACTCCCGATTTCTTTGATTTCCTCTCGAATCCTCCCTCATACTCAAAAGGCAAATTCATTTTTTCGAGGTGACCCGCCATGCAAAAACTGCTGGGCCTTCTGCGCCGCTGCGTGGACGACTACGCGATGATTGCCCCCGGCGACCGGATTGCCGCCGGCGTCTCGGGCGGCAAGGACTCCCTGACCCTGCTGGCGCTGCTGGCCGAGCTGCGGAAATTCCACCCGTCCGGCTTCCAGCTGGAGGCTATTTCCGTGGACATGGGCCTGCCGGGCATGGACTTTTCCCCGGTGGAGGCGCTGTGCCGCCGGCTGGAGGTGCCCTTCACCCGGGTGGAGACCCAAATCGGCCCGCTGCTCTTCGACCACCGGAAGGAGAAAAACCCCTGCTCCCTCTGCGCCAAGCTGCGCCGCGGCGCCCTCCACGAGGCGGCCCTGGCCCGGGGCATCCGGAAAATCGCCCTGGGCCACCACCACGACGACGCCGTGGAGACCTTCCTCCTCTCGCTGCTCTTCGAGGGGCGGCTCAGCTGCTTCCAGCCGGTGACGTACCTGGACCGGACGGGCATCACCCAGATCCGCCCCCTGCTCTACCTGAGCGAGAAGACCGTGTCCCACTTCGCCGAGGCCCAGGGCCTCCCGGTCGTCCACAACACCTGCCCGGCCGACAAGCACACCAAGCGCCAGGAGGTCAAGGAGCTGCTCTACCGGCTCTGCGCCGACTATCCCGGCCTCAAGGAGCGGATCTTCGGGGCCATGCAGCGGCTCCCCCTGCCGGCCTGGGCGCCGCAGAACCCCGGCCGGCGTCCGCTGCCGGACGTGGAGGACTTCTAAAATTTGGTATCCCTTCCGGCGCATAGCCGCGCGCCGGCTGCACATCCTAAGGCCGGACACAGACGACGGCAGCCAAAGCTGTCAACGGCCGAACAGACCCTTTGAAAGAACGTGTTTCGGGGAAGAACCTCTCGACATGGTACGAAATGGTACATGGCGAAAGGCTTCGATGCGGCAGCCCGGCGGATGTGTCAAGGGTATCACGCGGGAATTCTCTGCGGACGATGCGAAACAGGCGGGCGGATCCGCCCGCCTGTACATATTCCCGCCCGTTCGGTGTTGTCTTTCGCCGGATTCTGTGGTAAACTACCGACAGATGACACCGAATTTCAGGGGGAGTGCATGGATATGGACCACAATTTCCGCGCCGCGCTGGGCGGCTTCAACCGCTCCGACGTGGTCAACTACATTGAGGAGTGCTCCATCAACCACGAGCGGGCCCTGCGGCAGCTGCGGGAGGAGAACGCCCGGCTCCGGGAGCAGCTGGAGCAGCTCCAGGCCGCTCCCCCGCCGGAACCCCCCGCGCCGCCCGCCCCGCCTGCGCCGGAGCCGGAACCCCAGCCGGCGCCTCCCGTGCCGACGCCCTCGGAGGACGAGCTGGCCGCCTACCGCCGGGCTGAGGCCGCCGAGCGGAACGCCCGCCGCCGGGCCGCCGCGCTGACGGCCCAGGTCAACGAGATTGTCAGCCGGGCGGCCGGGCAGTTTGACGCCTCGCGGGCCGACGTGGACGCGCAGATGTCGGACCTGAGCATCTGTCTGCGGCAGCTGAACGACACCGTGGCCAAGCTGCGCATGGACCTGGACGATACCGCCCGGGCGCTGGCCAGCCTGGACGTCCAGGGCAGCTGACGGCCGCCCGAGAAAACAGCGTGTCGAGGAACTCGACACGCTGTCGCCAAAATGCAGGCA
>CAJFNZ010000083.1 GCA_904395905.1 uncultured Oscillospiraceae bacterium
ACAGGATGACGCGTTGTTCGACACTCCGATTGAAGGAGGGGTTTCGTGAAAAAACTCTATCGGATTTATGTGACCGGCATGACGCTCCTGCTCCTGTTGGCCGTTATGACCATCTCCGCGCTGGCGGTGGACGATATGTGGACCGTGGCAAATGACCTCATCGTGGACGTTTATACCAAAATCGCCGGCATCAGCACGGTGTTGGCCGGCCTCATGTCTGCCGTGGCTGTGGTGGGAGCGAAAATATCCAACAATCAGCACAAGGTCGATCAGGCGTGGGACTGGCTCAAGCGCATCTGGATTGCGTGGGCCATCATCAACGGCATCGGCGCGTTCATCGCCTATGTGGCCCCCCTCTTCTCGGGCCTTGCCACACTGACGCCGTGACTGCTCTGCACCACGGCTCCGGCAGAAAGGGGGAACGCGTATGCTGGAACTGATTTTTCAGGGCTTTACCGAGTGGATCTACGGGCTGATTCTGGAGTGCTTCCAGTATTTCTCGTTCTCCATGCTGGACATTATGAGCCTGGATTTTGCCTATCTGAAAACCCATGCGCCGGTCATTGACAGCATCATACAGGTCATCATCGCGGCGGGCTGGGCGCTTCTTCTGGGGAATCTGGTTTTCCAGGCGCTGAAAAGCATGACCGCAGGTCTGGGAGTGGATGGAGAGGATCCCAAGCTGCTGTTTTTGAGGACGTTTCTCTTTTCCTTCCTTCTGCTGGCCAGCCCTCAGATTTGCGAACTCGGATTGAACCTCACTTCAAACATTATGACGATTCTGGAAATTCCGGATGCAATCGATGTGACGTTAGTTGACAAAGGCCTGTTTGGAAATCTGACAGCCGCGTGGCTGCTGGTCATTGTCTGTGGGCTGATTATCATGTTCAAGGTATTATGCCTGATTCTCGAAATCGCTGAGCGGTACGTCATCCTCGCTCTGCTGACCATTACAGCCCCGCTGGCCTTTGCCATGGGTGGCAGCCGCAGCACATCGGACATCTTCGTCGGCTGGTGCCGGATGTTCGGTTCCATGTGTGTGCTGATGGCCGTCAATATCATTTTCTTCAAGCTGCTGCTCTCGGTCCTCTCCACCATTCCCAGCGGCCTGGATGTGTTCCCATGGATGGTGCTGATTCTGGCCATTGCAAAGGTGGCACGAAAAACGGATTCCATCATCACCCGGATTGGCCTCAATCCTGCGATTACCGGAGAGAGTTTCCTCAGCCGGCTCCCCGGCGCATTATCCTACATGGTGATCCGCATGGCAGCCTCCAAAATTGCAAGCACGGTAGGCAGCTCGGTGGGCGGCACCGGAGGCATCCCCTTTTCCGGTTCTGCTTTCGGACGCAGCGGACCATTGGGCGGCGGTGGCGGCGGGGCCGGAACCTTTTTTCCTGGGCTTTCGGGGCGCTCCAGCAGCCGTTCTGCCGGTGAAGCCAGGAGCAGTGAGACCGCGGGCGGCTCTGCCGGCGGAAGCAGAAGCAGCAGCGAATTCGAGTCCGGATCCCGCGACAGCACCTTTGTCGGCAGTCAAACCGGCGGCATTGGAAGCAGCTCCTTTGGGGGAAACAGTGGAACCGGCTTTGGCAGCAGTTCCCGTGGCGGCAGCGGCTTCCATGGAGGCGGCAGCTTCGGAAGTAATTCCCGCGGTGGCAGCGGCTTCAGCGGTGGAGGCGGCTTCGGTGGTGGAGGCTTCCGTGGCGACGGCCGCGGAGGGGGCTTTGTCGGCAATTCCCCGGGCAGTTCTGCGAGCGGTGGCTTCGGCGGCAATTCCCGCAACAGCGACTCTGACAGCAGGGGCGGCAGCAGTACAGGCACTACGGCCGGAAGCAGTGTCAGGCAGTCGGCAAGCCCGTCTGTTTCCCAGAGCAGTATTCACCCAACTGGGTCACAGAGCGCGTTCTACAACGGGCAAAACAAAGGAACCAGTGCTGCCGCCCGCACCAATTCCGCAGGAAACACAACACAGGCGAATCGGCGGAGCGCCGTACCGACCGGCGTGCGCCGTGCGCCGGGGCATATCCCGGCGGGAAACGCATCGGATGGAAAACTCGATGCAGGCACTGCCGGCTCCCGCAGCACGGCACAGCAGGAAATGAGGCCATCGGCGCAATCTGGTTCCGGCCGAAGAACCATGTCGCAATTCGGTACGGCAGGAACTGCCTCGGCGGCAGACGGCACACGCTTTACACACAGAGAACCGACCGCAAAGCAGAGCGGCATCCAGCCGGCACAGCAGGAACGGCCGCCCGCCGGCGCCGGCCAAAGGAGCAGAGCGGCAACCCCACCGCCACGCGCCGGCATGGCAGGAACCGCCGCGAAGACGGAACACGCAGCGCAGACACGTCTGACTGGCCAGAAGCCGGCGTCCGTGGCCAAGCCAGCACCATCCACTTCGGGCGCAATCCATGAACAACGTCCGGCTTCCACCACCCCGGCGCGGCAGGAATCGCGGCGTTCAAATAATCGCTTAAGCCACGAATCAGGAAGCGGAGGGATTGGAAATGGCCGGTAACAATAAACTTCGGCTCGCGTCACCGGCCGCATGGGAGGCCGGCCGGACCGGCCGCGCGTCGGCGTGGATTGTCGGCTCCCTGGTGCTCTTTCCTCTGCTGGTTTTTACTTCTATGCCGAACATCTTTTTCGGCTACGAATCATCGGAGACCGGCGAGATTGTCGCCATGACGGACCAGGCGCTGACCATTGGAGGAACGTATATGACTCTGGATGAATTTGAGAGAACGCAGATTGATTCCATCGTCACGAGCATGGTCGCGGATTACGAGGCGCAGGGCATCCGGATTGACCGGATTACGGTGGAAAACGAAATGAAGGAAGAAGATCTGCTCTGGCTCATTGCCATCAACTCGGTGGCACACCAACAGGATCTCAACGCCATGAGCGCGGAATCCATCCGGGAGTTTTGTTCTGCGCGGCTGTCCCTCTCCTCGATTTTAGGGTCACTGGCCGGGGATGGCGGCGGGACGACGCTGACGATCAAGGTGGAGCAGATGGAGCCGGAGCGACTGATGGAAAACCTCGGCTTTGACGATGACGCCAAAACCTGGGTCGGCGCACTGTTTGAAACCATGTCCGAGAGCAACGCCATGGAGTTGTATGGCAGCTATTTTGTGGAATCTGAGCCGGACTACAGTGGAGACAGCGGTTGGTCCGGCCAGGTGGAACACGGGTCCGGCTACAACAACGCAATCGACATCTCCGGCTTCGTCAGCCCGGGAACGAAAAACAATCTGGACCTGGTTGCCTACGTCACCCAGGCGTGGGAGAACAACTGGGGCTACGTCTGGGGAACCTACGGCAATGTGCTGACACAGTCCATGTTCGATTACAAACTGGCGCAGTATCCGGAGGGCGTCGGCAACTACAAGGATTTTATCGAGGACAACTGGCTGGGCCGCCGCACGGCAGACTGCATCGGCCTAATCAAGGGCTACGGTTGGCTGGATGCCTCCACGCTGACCATTGGCTACGGGGAGAACGGCGTGCCGGACTATGGCGCTGACCAGACGTACCGGTACGCCGTGCAAAACGGCACGGAGGGAGCAGATTACGGCGGCATGAGCGCCATGCCGGAGATTCCCGGCCTCATGCTGTGGAAAAGCGGCCATGTGGGCGTTTACATAGGCGGCGGGTACGCCATTGAAGCCATGGGGACGAAATACGGCGTAGTCAAGACCGAGGTGGCTAGCCGTGGCTGGTCCGGCTGGTGCAAGCTGCCCTATCTCACCTATCTGGAAGAATGAAGGAGGGACATCCATGCAAGTACGAAAGATGCGCCTGCTGCGCAAAAAGTATGGGATTACCCGACCGGAGCTGGGCCGCGCCTGCGCCCTTTCTACACAGCGGATTGACGAGATTGAACAGAATGCGGCAAAACTCACTCCGGAAACCGAAGAGAAACTGCAGCGCGGATTTGACTTGGTGGTTCAGGGTCGTGAGAACGCGCTGCATTCTCTGCGCGGTGACCTTGCCCGTTATGGAGCGAGCCTCTTTGAAATTGTGGAGGAAACGGACTATGAATTATGATGTCTACCATATCCCGGTAAACTTCACCGATGCCGGGCGGCTGTTCGGCCTGTTTGAAATCCGGAATGCCGTAGAAACGGTGCTGCTTACGGTTCCGGTGCTTTTTGTCTGCATCGCTTTCCTGCCGTTGAGCCTGACGCCGAAGGTGGTGGTGACTTTGATGCTCGTTGTGCCTCTGGGCGGATTCGGGCTTATCGGCATCCGCGACGACAGCCTGACACGGTGGCTGAGCTGCTGGTGGCGCTGGCGGAAGCGGAGGCGGCTGATGCTCTATCGCGGGGAGGTGCAGTCCAAATGAACCTGAAGGAACTGATTTTCGGCAGCGGTGTCAAAGATACCAGCGGTGCTGGCGGCGCCTATCGGGACAGTATCCAGGCCTGGCTTCCCATCAAGAACATCATTGGCGGTGCAATCGTCACGAAGGACAACCGTTTTGTCCGGGTGTGCGAGGTGCTGCCGGTCAATTTCTACTTGAAATCGCCGGCCGATCAGGAGAACATCATCCTCTCCTTTGCCGCCTATCTGAAGATTGCGCCCAATACACTCCAGATCATGGTGCGCACCCAGAAGGCCGACATGGCGGACTATGTGGCCCGCATGAGGGCCTACGCCGAGGCGGAGGAAAACGGGAAGTGCCAGGAGATGATTGAGGACAACATCGCCGAGGTGGACTGGCTGGGCGCCAGCTCCGCCATCACCCGGCGCTTCTTCCTGGTATTCCAGTACGAGCCGCAGATGAAGGCCAAGCGCAACACCGTGCGTGCCATCGCCCAGCGGCTGAGCGAGGAGGCCGACACCGCCCGGCGCTACCTGGATGTCTGCGGCCTGGAGGTGCTGGA
>CAJFNZ010000084.1 GCA_904395905.1 uncultured Oscillospiraceae bacterium
AGCCGCGGACCGCTGCCAGTGCAGCGCCCGCGGCTTCGGCAATCTCTGCCGGGGTGTCTCCCTGCCGACCATCCAGACCCTGGAGAACGTCTGCAAGTGCTTCCAGTGCACCCCGGGCGACCTCCTCCTGCCGCCGCCCTCCCGCCGCGGCTAATCCCACCGCCGGCCGCCCCGAAAGGGGCGGCTGCTGAAATGACAAAACCCCGATGACAGTTCCACTGCCATCGGGGTTTTTGTATTCTGTCAGGCAAACGCCGCTTCCGGAAGCAGCTGGCAGAAAATCCGGCTGGTCATGTCCAGGATGTACTGGCAGTCCCGCCGAATGTCGGCCGCCGCGCTCAAATACTGCTCGTGCGCCGTGCGGAGCATCTCCGCAATATCGCGCAGCTTGGCGTCGTAGCGGGCGCGGCACTCCTGGAGCCGCTGGAAAAACAGGGCCTGCAAATCATTTTCATAGGCCCGATGGGCGTGAATCGGCTCGTCAAAGCAGTTGTTGTGGACGTAGGTGAACGCATCCGATGTGTAATGGATGAGCTTGCCCAGCCGGTAATAGTCAAACAGGTTCCACCGCTCTTTGCTCTGCAAACGCCGGATGGAACGGAAAATCCAGCGGTCCGCGTTCTGATAGTTGTGACCATAGAACCACTTGGCGCGCAGAGACCCCTTCAGATAGGACAGCGGATTCCGGTCCGGCTCTACGCAGCCAATGAAAAAGGCGGTGCTGTGGCGGCGCTTCGGCTGCCGCTGCACTTGCTCCATCAGGTACCGGCCCAGCCGGCGATGACTTTCTTGCTTCATGCGGGTGCCTCCGTGGTGGATACAAGGATGTTTCCGATTGACGTATTGTATCATATCACGGATTCTATAACATTGTGTGAACAACTCGCCGAAATCATTGTAGAAAATATCAGTTAGTTATCGCTAATATCTGTGCAGGTTCTACAAATGCCCGGAAGCTGTCGGGGGAAGGGGCGCAGATGCACGTTTTCGCGCGCGTTCCATATGATGAGACAGGAGCCCCGCGGGCCCCGAAACAACGGAAGGAGCCAACGACGGCATGATTGTAACGGTAGAACATCTCGACCTCACCTACCAGTCGCCCGACGGGGAGGTGGAGGCGCTGCGGGACGTGAGCCTGTCGGTGGCCGAGGGGGAATTCGTCAGCATCGTCGGCCCCTCCGGCTGCGGCAAGTCCACGCTGCTCTCGGCCATCGCCGGGCTGGAGAAGCCGTCGGCCGGCACGGTCGCGGTGGACGGCGAAGTGGTCACGGCCCCATCCCCCAAAATCGGCTACATGCCCCAGAAGGACCAGCTGTTTCCGTGGCGGACCATCTGGGCCAACGTCACCCTGGGCACGGAACTGCGCCGGGAGGGCCGCCGGGAGGGCCAGGCCCGCGCCCGGGAGCTGCTGGAGCGCTACGGTCTCCAGGAATTCGCGAAAAAGACGCCGGGCCAGCTGTCCGGCGGGATGCGCCAGCGGTGCGCGCTCATCCGCACCCTGGTCACCGAACCCAAGATCCTGCTCCTCGACGAGCCTTTCTCGGCGCTGGACTACCAGACCCGGCTGACCGTCTCGGCCGATATCTACGCCATCATCCGCCGGGAGGGAAAGACGGCCCTGCTGGTCACCCACGACATCTCGGAGAGCGTCAGCCTCTCCGACCGGGTGATTGTCCTGTCCCGCCGCCCCGCAACGGTGCGGGCCGTCCACGATTTGGCGGAGCTGCGGAGCCTGCCGCCCATGGAACGGCGGGACCATCCGGCGTTCCGCCGGTATTTCAATGACATTTGGAAGGAGCTGGACGTCCATGCCGGATGATACCCTTTCACTGGAGCGGCAGGCGTACCTGCGCCGCCGGAAGCGGAGCCGGATTGCGGTGATGATTTGGCGCATCGGGCTCCTGCTGGCGCTGTTCGCCGGCTGGGAGCTGGCCGCGCGGATGGGCGTCATCGACGACTTCATCGTCTCGAGTCCCTCGCGGATGTGGGAGACCCTCTGCTCCCTGGCCGCTTCGGGGGACCTGGCCCTCCACGTCGGCACGTCGGTGCTGGAAACCGTGGTGGGCTTCCTGCTGGGGACGCTGCTGGGGACGGTCATCGCCATCATCCTGTGGTGGAGCCCGTTCCTCTCCCGGATTCTGGAGCCCTACCTGGTGGTCCTGGGCGCGCTGCCCAAGACGGCCCTGGGCCCGGTGTTCATCGTCTGGATTGGCGCCGGCCCCTCGTCGATTATCGCCATGACGCTGGCGATTTCCCTGATTGTGACGATACTCGATATGCACAACGGCTTCCTGGCCACGGACCCCGGGAAGATCCGCCTGCTGCGGACCATGGGGGCCAACCGCCGGCAGATCCTCACGAAGCTGGTCCTGCCGGCCAACTTCACCACGATGATCAACGCCCTGAAGGTCAACGTCGGCCTCTCGTGGGTGGGGGCAATCATGGGCGAGTTCCTGGTGTCCAAGGCCGGACTCGGGTACCTGATTGTCTACGGCTCCCAGGTCTTCCAGATGGACCTGGTCATGACGACGGTGCTGCTCCTGGCCGCCGCGGCGGCGCTGATGTATCAGTGCATCCTGTGGCTGGAAAAGGCGCTGAAAAAATATATG
>CAJFNZ010000085.1 GCA_904395905.1 uncultured Oscillospiraceae bacterium
ACCGCCGCTTTAACCGCAACTCCCCTGGAAATCCGCGGCGAAAACGCCCACGGCCGGGCGTCTTTTCAGACAACCCGGCCGTGGGCGTTTGCAGCTCTCTGTGCAATTCGTTTAGACAATCCGCCGCGCGCCGATGTAGCGGCTGGCGTAGTAGTCGTCGGACAGGCTGGTAATCTTCACCCCGCCGGCGGCCGCGTGGATAAACTCGTTGTTGCCGATGTAGATGCCCACATGGGAGGCCGGCGCGCTGGTGTAATATGTATTGGTGAAGAACACCAGGTCCCCGGGCTCCAGGGAGGAGACGCTGTACCCGTCGCCCAGCTGCTGGCCGGCCGTGCGGCTCAGGCCGTAGCCCAGGTTCCGGTACACGTACCGCGTATAGCCCGAACAGTCGAAGCCCGACGGGCTGGTGCCGCCCCAGACGTAGGGCGAGCCCAAGAAGTCCATGGCGTAGTCCACCACCGTCTCCCCCACGCTGGTGTAGGAGCCGGAGGAGTTGTACACCGGCTTCTCGGTCAGGGCCATCAAATCGCTGCGGACGTAGCCGGTCTGGCCGTCAAACTGCACCTTGTACCAGCCGCAGTTGAAGCCGATGATATAGGCCTTGTCCCCGTAGACCATCTGGCAGACCAGGTCGCCGTCGGACGAGGGGGAAGACCGCAGATTCACCACCGAGGTGTTGATTTCCCCATAGCCCAGCTCGACGTTTTCCCGCTCCTTGAAGGTGACGTACTCCTTGCTCATGTAGCCCACGTCCAGGTTGTAGTCCACCAGGTACCAGCCGTCCACCTCCCGGATGATGACCACATGGTCGCCGGGGGCGGCGGTGGCGACAATCTCCGCGTCGGTGTTCGGCTTGGCCCGCAGCCGCAGGCTGGAGTTGACAATGCCGATGCCGGTCTTCAGCTCGGTGGCCGAGGCCGTCAGGGCCACCGCCGTCAGAACCGCCGCCGCCACAGCCAGCAGCAGGAACAGTCGTTTCGCTCGTCTCATGGGGATCCCTCACTCGTTCACAGATTCCGTGCGTATCTCACTTCTTCGGGGCCAGTGCCCGCTCCAGCCACACACAGCCCACATCCAACGCCGTGTAGAAGCCGTCTTTTTCCGTTTTTTTCACGATGCGTTCCCGGGCCTTGACGTTGGGGTCGGTCAGCTGCAGCTGCACCAGAACCCGGCTGGCCGTGTCCACATCGTGGTCTTTCTTGGTTTCCAAAATCTGCAGCATGACGATATGGCTGTCGGCCATGCTGCCATAATAGACGATGTTGTCCTTGCGCATCAGGGGGCGGCCCTTATACATCAAGAGCGGATGTTTTTCAGCCATTGTTACCCTCCTCTGTAAATTGTAATCAAATTGTAACACATTGTTTCTTGCCTGTCAACAGTTTCGGGGAAGAAACGGAGGATTTGTGACAAGTGTATCAATCTGTTACAGGTTCTTGTGCCAGATGATGAATGGGATGTGGGATGTGGAATCTGTGAACGTGGAGGCGCTTGGGGCAAAGTTCGCGGCCCTCGCGTCGGCGAAGGCCGCGAAACCGTCTGTCTGAGGTCAGTCGAACAGGTAGTGCCGCACCAGCTCCTGGAGCAAATCGTCGCGGTCAATCTTGCAAATCAGGCTGCGGGCGTTGTTGAAATTGGTGATATACGTCGGGTCCTCCGACAGCAGGTAGCCCACAATCTGGTTGATGGGATTGTAGCCCTTTTCGCTGAGGGAGCGGTACACGGACGTCAGAATCTGCTTCATCTCCGCCGCGGAATCGTCCGGCACTACAAATTTGATGGTATTGTCGTCCATACAGTACGGTCCGCCTCCTTTGGGTCGTGCTGTATGTATCATATACCAAAACCCGTAAATTGTAAAGTTTTTTATGGACAATCCCCAGTGGCAAGCGCCTGTGTGCAAGGCCCCGGCCGCCGTGCGCACAGGGCACGGCAGCCCCCGGAAAACCGGCTTGGGGGCGAAAGGGCGCAGTTCCTGCGCCCTTTCCCGCCGGCCGTCAGCGGAGCACCGCGCCCAGCGTGGCCTCCAGGGCCTCCAGCACCCGGGCGATGACGGCGCCGGACTCCTCGTCGGTCAGCGTCCGGTCGTCGGCGCGCAGCTCCAGGGAGAAGGCCACCGACTTCTTCCCCGCCGGCACGCCGGTCCCGCGGTAGATGTCGAAGAGGGCAATCCGCCGCAGCAGGGGGCCGGCCGCCTCGGTGATGCACGTCTCCAGCTGCGCCACGGTCACGGCCTCATCGCAGACCAGGGCCAGGTCCCGGGTCACGGCCGGGAACCGGGGCAGCGGCGTGTAGGTGGGCTCGGGGCCGTGGGCCGCCCACAGGGCGTCAAACCGCAGCTCGGCGGTGTACAGCTCCGCCGGCACATCGTAGGTCCGGGCCACCAGCGGATGGATCTGGCCCAGGACGCCCAGGCAGACCTCCCCGGCATAGACCGCGGCGCAGCGGCCGGGATGGTACGAGGGGTTGTCCGTGCAGGCCTCAAACCGCACATCCCGGGCGCGGATCTCCCGGAGCAGGGCCTCCACCGCGCCCTTGAGGCCGTAGAAGTCCGCGCCGCCGCCGTAGGCCCCCAGGGTCAGGACCCGCTCCTCCCGGGCCAGGCCGTCCTCGCCGCCGGGGAGATAGATGCGGCCCAGCTCATAGAGGCGGGCGGTGTGGTTGTGGTTGTGGAGGTTCCGGGCCAGGATCTCCAGCATGGAGGGCAGCGTCGTGGTCCGCATGATGGAGGTGTCCTCGCCCAGGGGGTTGAGGATTTTGAAGGACTCCCGCCGGGGGTCGCCGGCATCCCAGCGGATCTTGTCGTAGTAGCTGGGCGAGATGAAGGAGTACGTGAGGATCTCGCTGTACCCCATCGCCCGGCAGACGGCGCCGAGGCGGTTCTCCAGCTTCTGCTCGGGGGAGTAGCCGCCGGCCGTGGTCTGGCCCCGCATCAGCGTCACGGGGATCCGGTTGTAGCCGTAGAACCGGGCCACCTCTTCGGCCAAATCGGCGATGCCCTCCACGTCGCCCCGCCAGGAGGGGACGACCACATCGGCCGGGCCGTCGGGGCAGTCCCCGGATTCGGGGGTGATGCCCACCCGCGCCAGGTACCGGTACATCTCCGCCGCGGGGATCTCGGTGCCCAGCAGGGCGTTGACCCGCTCCGGGTCCATCCGGATGGTGTGGGGCTGGGGCACGAAGTTCAGGAGGTCGATGACGCCGTCCACCACCTCGCCGGCCCCCAGCAGCTCCACCAGCTCACAGGCCCGCTGGACCGCCGGCAGGGTGTTCAGCGGGTCGAGGCCCTTTTCAAACTTGGCGCTGGCCTCGGTGCGCATCCCCAGGGCCAGGGCCGCCTTGCGGATGGCCGTGCCGTTGAAGTTGGCCGATTCGAAGACCACGTCGGTGGTGTCGGCCACAATCTCGCTGTTCTCGCCGCCCATGATGCCGGCCAGGCCCACGGCCCGGGTGTCGTCGGCGATGACCAGGTGATTGGCGTTC
>CAJFNZ010000086.1 GCA_904395905.1 uncultured Oscillospiraceae bacterium
AGGTGAATTGCCCCGCAGGGGCAAGAGAAGGCCCTCTGGAGGGTGCGCCTCGGAAAAAACACTTCTCAGGCTCCAAGTGTGCGGCCCGACGGGCCGTGCGCGTGGGAGCCTGCAACTCTTCGCCAAAATGCCTGCATTTTGGCGACAGCGTGTCGAGTTTCTCGACACGCTGAGGGCAGAACATAGCGGCTGCCCTGCTTTTTGAAATCTCGTGTCTTTGGAAAGGTGGTCAGGCTATGGGCTTCGGCTCCGCCCTCTTCCTCTTCGGCTTCCTGCCGCTGACGGTGCTGCTCTTCCATCTGCTGCCCGGCGTCCGGGCCCGGCAGGTGCTGCTGGTCCTCGCCAGTCTGGTGTTCTATGCCTTCGGGCGGCTCTGGGACCTGCCGATTCTGCTGGCCTCGGTGGCCCTCCACTACGGGGCCGGGCGGCTGCTCCTCCGGCTGGAGCGCCGCCGCCGGGCGGTGGTGGCCGTCACCGTCGCACTGGACCTGGCGCTGCTGCTCTCGTGCAAGTACCTGGACTTCCTGGCCGGGGCGCTGGGGCAGCTGCTGGGGGTGTCCCTGGCCGTGCCGGCCCTGCCGCTGCCCCTGGGCGTCTCCTTCTTCACCTTCCAGGGCATCAGCTACGTGGTGGACGCCTACCGGGACCGCAGCCAGGCCGGCCGCCGGCTGTTCCCGGTGCTGCAATACCTGACCTTTTTCCCTAACCTGGTCTCCGGGCCCCTGGTGTCCTTCCGGCAGGTGCAGCCGATGCTGGCCCGGCTGGAGCGGCCCGGCAGCGTGGAGACGGCCGCGGCCCTGCGGCGCTTCGCCGTGGGCCTGGGCAAGAAGCTGCTGCTGGTCGGCGCCCTCCAGACGCTGACCGACGGGCTGTTCGGCCTGGACGCCGCCGCCCTGGACCTGCGGACGGCCTGGCTGGGGGCCGTCTCCTACACGCTCCAGCTGTATCTGGACTTCAGCGGGTACAGCGACATGGCCGTGGGCCTGGGGCGGCTGTTCGGCGTGGCCCTGCCGGAGAACTTCCGGTATCCGTACCGCGCCGGCTCCATCACGGACTTCTGGCGGCGGTGGCACATCTCCCTGTCCGGCTGGTTCCGGGACTACCTCTATATTCCCCTGGGCGGCAGCCGCCGGGGCTACGGCCGGACCCTGCGGAACAAGGCCGTGGTCTTCCTGGCCACGGGCCTGTGGCACGGGGCCAACTGGACGTTCCTAATCTGGGGCCTGTGGCACGGGCTGTTCTCCCTGCTGGAGACCCGCCGGGACGGTTCCCGCCGCCGGCCCCGGTGGTACGGCCATCTCTACACGCTGCTGGTGGTCGTCCTGGGCTTTGCCGTCTTTCGGGCTGACACCCTGGCCCAGGGCTTTGGGATGATGGGGGCCATGTTCACCGGTTTTGCCTGGCGGGAGGCCTCCACTCTGGCGCTGATTCAGTACGGCACCAACCGGGCCTGGACGGCGCTGGCGCTGGGGCTGCTGGTGTCGGTCAACCCCTTCGCCGGCTGGTGGCAGCGGCGGGCCGGCCGGCCCGGTTATGTGGCGGCCAGTTACGGGGCGGCCCTGGTGCTGCTGGCGCTGTGCATCGTGGCTGTGGCGGCCGGCTCGTTCCAGCCCTTCCTCTATCAGCAGTTTTAGGAGGTGCCCCATGAAGCGGCTTTCCCTGTTCTTTTCCCTGGCGTTCCTGCTGCTGTGCGCCGCGCCGCTCATCGCCCTGGCGGTGCTGGGCCCGGCGGAGCCGGCGGCGAACCAGACCCTGGCCGCCGCGCCGCGGCTCACCGAGGCCGACGGCGGCTTCAACGGCGACTTTCTCACGGAGCTGGCCGCCTACGTGGAGGAGCGCTTCGGCTTCCGCCAGGAGCTCATCACCCTCGACGCCCGGCTGACCGCCGCGGTGTTCCGGGAGTCGGCCACCGACTCGGTGGTCCTCGGCCGGGAGGGCTGGCTCTTTTACGGCGAGACCCTGGCCGACTACCAGGGGACGGCCCCCCTCAGCGACCGGGAGCTGTGGGCCGCGGCCCGCACCCTGGCCCTGGTCCAGGAGCAGGCGGCGGAGGCGGGGGCGGACTTCCGGTTCGTCCTGGCCCCCAACAAGAACACTCTCTACCCCCAGTACATGCCGGCCCGCTACCGGGCCTCGGAGGCCCCCTCCAACTGGGAGCGGCTCCGGGAGGAGCTGGACCGCCAGGGGGTCGCCTACGTGGATTTAATCCCGGTGCTGGCGGCGGAGCCGGAGCCGGTCTACTACCGGACCGACAGCCACTGGACGCCCTACGGCTCGGCTCTGGCCCACGACGCGATTCTGGCGTCTCTGGGCGTCCCGGCCGGGCTGGCTGAGGAACCCTTTGCCATGGGGGAACACCTGGGCGACCTCCAGGAGATGCTCTACCCGGCCGACACGACGCCGGAGGCCTCGCCGACCCTGGCCCGGGCGCGGGCCTTCACCCACCTGGGGGCCTTCCGTTCGCCGGAGGACCTGACCATCCGCACCGAGAGCGAGGGGCCCCTGGGCAGCCTCCTGATGTTCCGGGACTCCTTCGGGAACACCCTCTACGCCGACCTGGCCGAGTCCTTCTCCCGGGCATGCTTCTCCCGGGCCATGCCCATCCGCCTGGATATGCTGGCCGAGGAGGGGGCCGACACCCTGGTGCTGGAGCTGGTGGAGCGGAACCTCGCCCGGCTGGCCACCGAGGCCCCGGTGATGGAAGCGCCCCGCCGCGAGCTGCCGGCGGACGCGGCCCAGGCTCCGGAGGCCGTGGCCCTGGCCTGCCGGGAGGCGTCGCCCCTGGAGGGCCTGGCCTGCTACACCGGGACGGTGGAGCGGCTGGACACGGACTCCCCGGTGTACGTGGCCCTGGACGGCGTCTGCTATGAGGCTTCGCCGGCCGGCGACGGGGCGGGGGCCTTCACCCTGTACGGCCCGGCGGCGCAGTCGGCCGCCGTGTATTACCGCCTGGACGGCCGGTGGCTCCGGGCGGATGCCGCCCTCTGAGGCGGCCCGCGGAAGGAGGGACGAGACCGTGGAAACCGATTTGGAAAAAGTGCTGTGGGAGGCCATCCGCTTTGCGGTCTTCCTGGTTTTGTGCGGGGCCCTGGCGGAGTTCCGCTTCTCCCGGCGGACGCGCACGGCGGCGGCCGGTGGAATTCTGGCGGGGATCCTGATTCTCCAGGGGGCGCTGCACCTGGCGGGGGGCGAGACGGTGCTCCTGCTGACCCTGCTGCCGCTGACGGCTTACCTGCCGGCCATTGTCGGCCTGCACGTCCTCTCGTCCGCCGGGTTCTTCCCCACGGCGGCGGTGTGGACGGTGGGCCTGGCCGCCTGTTTTACCCTGGCCGCCCTGCGCAAATGCCTGCTGCTGCTCCTGGGCCGGCTGGACCTCCCGGGGTGGCAGGCCCAGTGGCTCCTGACCGGCTGCCTGTTCCTGGCGGCCGCGGCCGTGGCGGTCCTGGCCGTCCGCCGGCTGCAAAAGCCCTTCCGGTTCTACGTCTTCCACACCGAAGTCCGCTGGCTGCCGCTGTGCCTGCCGGCGCTGATGGTGCTGCTGCTGTTCTCCTACTTCATCAACACCACGACCAACGCCCTGCTTCTGGGCCTGCTGTTGGCGACGGTGGTGGCGGTTTTCTGGATGCTGACCGGGATATTGGCCTCCGCGGCGGAGCTGGCCCGCCTCCGGGAGACGGAGCGGGTGGTCCAGGGCCAGCTGCCAGTGGGCGGACGGGGAGCTCCGGTTCCGGGCGGCGCTGTTCCTCCGGGAGGATCCGGCAGAGACGCCGCAGGCCGGCCCCCGGAAACGCCGGACGCTCCGGCAGGGCGCGGCCGCCGCGGCGACGGGGGTGCTGGCGCTGCTCCTCGCCGTCAGCGCCATGCCCCAGCTGGCCGACGCCCTGGATGAGACGCGCGGAGCCGAGCCGGCGGCCGGCGCCGCGGACGGCCAGTCCTACGGGTGGGGCGACACGGTGTTCACCGAGACCCTCCCGGATCCGCCGGAGGCGGACGCCGAGGCGGTGGAGGCGGCCGAGGAGGACTTCCTGGCGGAGATGGAGGAGACCTTCCGCTGGTACGCCGCCCGCCGGTACGGCCCCGTGAGACGCAATCCGCCCGGAAACCGAATGCGCCCCAGATGTGCGGTCGGCACGTCTGGGGCGCGCAAGCTGTCAAAAACCGGAATGCTGCGCAAGAGGGCATCATACATCCTGTATGGGAAAAGCCCTCGGCAGAGTTTCGCCGCCCGCAGGCGGCGAAAGAAAGTCCAAATCTGTTTTTTCCGGGGACATGCGCCTCGGAAAAAACACATCTCAGGCTCCAAGTGTGCGGCCCGCAGGGCCGTGCGCGTGGGAGCCTGCATCCCCTCGCCAAAATGCCTGCATTTTGGCGACAGCGTGTCGAGTTTCTCGACACGCTGAGTGCCCCAGACGTGCCGCCGGCACAGTCTGGGGCGCGGTTTTTGGAGGGGCGGGCGGGGCGTCAGTCCGCGGGCTTCTGAAGCGTCACCGGCTCAAAGGCGCCGATGGCCTCGCAGACGCCGCAGACGTCCGGGCGGCTCTCATAGGTGGCGCCGCAGAACTGGCAGCGCCAGCCGGCCACCTCCACGGTCCGCCGGGGCTTCTCGGCGGCCTGGGCCGGCGGCATCGCCGCAGCGGCCGCCGGCGCGCCGTACAGATGGGCCAGGGCCTCCAGGAAGCGGCGCTCGTGGTCCTTTTCAATCTTGGTAATCTCGTCAAAGAGGGTGCCGACCAGGTCAAAGCCCTCCTCCCGGGCGGTCTGGGCAAAGCCGGGGTAGAGGCTGCTCCACTCGCCGTACTCGCCCTGGATGGCCTCCTGGAGGTTCTCGGCGCTGCTGCCCAGGGTGCCCTTCAGGGCCTGGTAGAGCAGGCGGCCGTGGACGCCCTCGTTCTTGGCCATCTGCTCGAAGAGCTCCGCCACCGGCTCGTGGCCCTCTTTCCGGGCCTTGTCGGCGAAAAACAGGTACTTGTTCCGGGCCACGGACTCGCCGGTGAAGGCGGTCAGAAGGTTCTGTTCGGTTTTGGTTCCTTTCAGGTTCATTTGAGATGTCCTCCCGCTTTCTAAATAAATTTTAATAACAAGAATTATTATTATGTTAGAAGTATACAGCCGGCGCCAGGAAAAGTCAATAGGGGAGGACGCAAACGCCCCGCGGCGGAATGCCGCGGGGCGTCGCGGTTTGCCTGCGGTTGCCGGCAATCAGGCCAGCAGATAGCCGTACCGGCTCAGGACCGTCAGAATCAGCACCTCCACCGAGGCCGGCAGGCCGTTGGCCGGGTCGGACAGGTCGTACTGAGCGGTGGCGCCGTCCAGGCGCACCAGGACCCGATTGCCGCCCAGGGGCAGGAAGCCGGCGGCGTTGGCCGTCTCGTCCATGGTCTCGCGGGTGGCGAAGAGGGTGAACTTGTCGCGGTAGGGGGCGCTGTCGTAGGGGCAGAACACGGCGCAGTTGCCACACTCGTTGCACATCTGGTCGATGTGGAGAATCTGCCGGCTGCCGTCGGGCAGGGTGACGGCCACGTTGGCCCGGTTGGGGCAGACGTCGCAGCAGGATTCGCAGAGGGTGTTGCACTGGAGGCAGCGCTCCCCCTCACACTTGGCCGAGTCGCAGAGGATGCCCTTCCGGGCCGCCGCGTCGGAAATCCGGGCGGCGTTGGGGGCCACCCAGGGGGCGGCGTCGCCCACCACCGCCTGGCAGAACCGGGTGGCGTCGGAGATGCCCTCCACCACCGTGGCCGGGCCCCGGAGGGTGTCGCCGGCGGTGTAGATCCGGCCGTTGGCAAAGGCCGGGCGGCCCCAGGGCTGCAGCTCCACGCCGTTGGCCCGGAGGAAGTCGCCGTCCACCTGCTCGCCCACGGCCGAGACCACCGTGTCGCAGGGGATTTCCACGGTCTCGTCGGTGGCCAACGGGCGGCGGCGGCCCGTCTCGTCGGGCTCGCCCAGGACCATCTTTTGGCACAGGAGCCTGCCGTCCTTCTGCTCCAGCGGGGAGACCAGCTCCAGGAACTGCACGCCGTCGGCCATGGCCAGCTCCAGCTCCTCGGCGTCGGCCGGCATATACTTCCGGGTCCGCCGGTAGACCAGGGTGGAGGAGGCGGCCCCGGCCCGCAAGGCCAGCCGGGCGGCGTCCATGGCGGTGTTGCCGCCGCCCACGACGGCCACGTGGCCCAGGGAGGCCGGCTGCCCGGCCTTGATGGTCCGCATCCAGGCGATGACCGGCCGGACGTTGCCGGGGATGTCCAGGCGGCCGGGCTTCCACGCGCCCACGGCCAGCAGCACGTGGGTGTAGCCCTGGCGGAGCAGCTCGGGGGCCGGCGGGGCCGCCTGGCCGCAGCGGATCTCCACGCCCAGCTTCTCCAGGAAGGAGACGTCCCGGTCGATGGCCTCGTCGGAGATCCGGAAGGCGGGAATCACGTAGCGAATGACGCCGCCCAGTTTCTCCTCCCGCTCAAAGAGGGTCACCGGGACGCCGGCCCGGGCCAGCAGGAAGGCTGCGGCCATGCCGGTGGGTCCGCCGCCGACGATGGCCGCCCGGCGGTCCGGCAGGGGGTGCGGGGGAGGCGTCAGGCGCTCGATGGCCGTCCGGTAGCCCCGCTCGGCGGCCACCAGCTTCGTCTCGCGGACGCGGACGGGGCTCTCGTAGAAGTTCCGGGTGCACTTCTCCATGCAGGGATGGGCGCAGAGGGTGCCGGTGATGAACGGCACCGGGTTCTTCCGGAGGATGACCTCCAGGGCCTCGTCGTACCGGCCCAGGCGGCACAGCTCGATGTATTCGGGGATGTCCTGGTGGATGGGGCAGCCGCCCTTGCAGGGGGCCGTGAAGCAGTCCAGCAGGGGGACTTTGTCCATCAGCTTCCGGCTGGGCAGGGGCTTGACGGCCTTGCGGTGGTGGGGGTCCTGACGGATGTCCTGGCCCAGCCGCGCCGCGGCCTCCCAGTCCACCCGGGTGAAGGGGGCGAAGGGCAGCTTCTCCAGCTTCTCGCCAATCTGGGTGAATCGCTGGTAGCCGCCGGGCTTCAGCTCGGTGGTGGCCATGGTGATGGGCCAGATGCCGCAGGCGAAGAGCCGGTCGATGTTGAAATAGTCCGCGCCGCCGGAGTAGGACAGGCGCAGCCGCCCGTCGAACTCCCGGCCGATGCGCACGGCCATTTCGCACGTCAGGGGGAAGAGGGACTTGCCGGCCATGTACATCTCCTCGGAGGGCAGCTGGTTCCGGTCCACGTCCACCGGGAAGGTGTTGGAGAGCTTCAGGCCGAACTCCAGCCCCAGGGACGAGGCCAGGGCCAGCAGCCGGCGGAACATGGGGATGGCGTCGGCGTACTGGAGGTCCTCCCGGAAGTGGTGGTCGTCGAAGGCGATGTAGTCGTAGCCCATGCCGTCGAGGATGGCCCGGGCGGACTCGTAGCCCAGGATGGTGGGGTTGCACTTGACGAAGGTGTGCAGATGCTTCTCCGTGAGGAGGTACGACGCAATCCGCTCAATTTCGTCGGGCGGGCAGCCGTGGAGGGTGGAGACGGTGACGCTCCGGGAGATGCGGGGGGAGATGGCGTCGATAAAGGCAGCCTCCCCGGGGAACAGGGCCCGGAGGTCCCGGAGACATTCCTGGAAAATCGGGGTTCCGGAGGCGTCCATCATGCCGTTCAGGTACTTGTCCAGCTTTTCCCCCTGGATGCCGGCCAGGTCGTAGCCCACGGACATATTGAAGACGAAGCCGTCGGGGTCGCCGAGGCCGTACAGGTGGGCCATCATCTTGATGGCGCACCAGGCTTTGACGTACTCGTCGAAGGCCTCGGGGACGGTCAGCTCCGTGGACCATTCGCAGTTATAGCACTCGTCCTCGGCCAGGATGCAGGGTTTATTGACGCAGGCGGCCAGGTCGGCGCCGTCCATCTTCTGGACGGTTTTCAGCTCGAAGAACCGGGCGCCGGCGAAGTAGCCGGCGATGAGGTTCTGGGCCAGCTGGGTGGCCGGGCCGGCGGCGGGGCCGAAGGGGGTTTCCAGCTTCTCGCCGAAGATGGGCAGGGTCTTGGTGCCGGCGCGGTAGGGCCGGCGGACACCGAACACGGAGCCCTCCCGGCGGTATTCGTCGGCGACCCACGTCATCAGCCGCCGGAAGGGAATGGGAATCATCCGTTCAGACATACGCTTCCTCCTTTTTAATCATCAATACACAACTGCG
>CAJFNZ010000087.1 GCA_904395905.1 uncultured Oscillospiraceae bacterium
AAAAAACACTTCTCAGGCTCCAAGTGTGCGGCCCAACGGGCCGTGCGCGTGGGAGCCTGCATCCTCTCGCCAAAATGCCTGCATTTTGGCGACAGCGTGTCGAGTTTCTCGACACGCTGTTTTTTGCGTCTCACAGGCGCTCCTCGCGGAGCCAGGCGGCGATGTCCCGCAGCTGCTCCGCCTCCTGGCCGCCCAGGGCGTCCGCCATGGCCGCCGCCGAGAAGGGGCAGCCCTCCAGCAGCGCCGCCAGCCGGCCCGGCAGGTCCGGGTCCAGGACGTCGGAGTAGACCTCCGCCTTCGCCACGCGGCCCTGGTCCAGCGACAGCAGCAGCTGGATGTCCCCCCACGGGAACCGCGTGTCCAGCTCCATGTCGAAGTGGGGCGTCTTCCCCATCCGCCAGTCCCAGGAGCTGTGCTTCTCCACATACGGCCGGATGGCGGCCTGGTCGGCCGAGTTGGGCGCCCACTCCACGTAGTCGCCGTACGTCTTGCGGAACGCCTGCTTCAGCGCGCTCAGGACCATGGGGATGCTCAGGTCGGCCCGGAACTCCGAGAGGTTGCAGACCCGGCTGTGGACCGAGGAGACGCCCTTGGCCTGGAGCTTCCGCGGGTCCACCTGGAGATAGTGCTGCAGCCGCCCCATGTCCGAGCGAATCAGCAGCGTCCCGTGGTGCTGGCAGATGTTCCCCCGGCGGCAGAAGGCGTTGCCCGAGAACTTCCGCCCGTCGGCCTGCAAATCGTTCCGGCCGGTGAACTCGCAGGGGATGCCCAGAGAACGGATGGCCTGGAGGATGGTGTTCAGCTGCCGCTCCACGTCGTACCGCCCGGCCCCGGCGATGAAGCTGAAATTCAGGTTGCCGCTGTCGTGGTACACGGCCCCGCCGCCAGTAATCCGCCGCACCAGCTGCACGTCGTCCTCTTTCATGGCCAGGAGGTTGCACTCCTTCCACGGGTTCTGGTTCCGGCCGATGATGACGGCGTTTTGGTTGATGTAGCAGTAGAGCATCAGCTCGTCCTCGCCCAGATTCTCCAGAATCCACTCATCGGTGCCCAGGTTCTCCCACCCGTTCGTGGAACGGGACATATAAAAATAGTTCTGCATCGCGAACCTCCTAGCCGGCGTGTGTTCTATTGCGCTGGATCTCGTTGCTTTCCATTATAAACCCCCGGGAAAGCAAATGAAAGCCACAGAATTCCCCAACATTTTCCGGAGAATTCTGCGGCAGATTGGACAAACTGACAGGCCTTCACAGCGGCTGCCGCTTGATGTTCGCGTACCGCCTCGGATACCGGCGCGGCGTGGGCCGCTCCTTGCGGACGACCACCACCCGGTGCGCCGCGTCCCCCAGGGCATATTGGTCGATGCGCTCCACCCGGCCGCCCAGCAGCGCCACGGCCTGCGCCGCCTCCGCGGCCTCCTCCTCGGCCGCCGCGCCCTTCATCGCCAGGAACAGCCCGCCGGGCTTCACCAGCGGCAGGCACAGCTCGCACAGCACGTTCAGCCGCGCCACGGCCCGGGATACGGCCACGTCGTACCGCTCCCGCCGGTCGGCGGCGAATTCCTCGGCCCGGGCCGCCACGCACTCCGCCGCCACGCCCAGCGCCGGCAGGACCTCGGCCAGCCAGGCAATCCGCTTGCCCAGGGAGTCCAGCAGCGTCAGCTCCATGGCCGGCTCGGCAATCTTCAGCGGCACGCCCGGAAAGCCCGCGCCGCAGCCCACGTCCACCACCGTCTTTCCCGCCAGCTCCGCCGAGCCCAGCAGCGCCAGGGAGTCGAGAAAGTGGAGCCGCGCCACCTCGGCCGGCTCGGTGATGGCCGTCAGGTTCATCACCCGGTTTTTCTCCAGCAGGGCCCGGCCGAACCGGCACAGGGTGTCCACCTGCGCCGGCGTCAGCGTCAGCCCCAAAGCCGGCAGCCCGGCCAGCAGCGTCTCTTCCATCGTTCCCTCCCGCCGGCCCGGCCGGCATTTCCCGTGTTTTGATTCCAAAAATAAGGTTTTTCTGCGTGCCGTCGAGCCGTGTGCGCACAGCGGCAGGGGCTTGCCAGTCAAGCCACCGCAGTTGTGTACTGGTATCATCATACCACAGCCGCCCAGGGATGGGAACTCTTTTTTCCGCCGCCCCCTTGACAACCGTGTATATGGCGTATATACTGTTCATACCTGATATGTACAGTCAGAGACCGCAAGCGAGGTGTCGTGATGGAGATCTACATCAGCAACACCGGCGACAAACCCATCTACGCCCAGATAGCCGAGCAGATTCGGGCCAAGATTCTCTCCGGGGAGCTGCGGGCGGGGGACGCCCTGCCCAGCATCCGGGTGCTGGCCCGGGAGCTGCGCATCAGCGTCATCACCACGAAGCGGGCCTACGAGGACCTGGAGAAGGAGGGCTTCCTCCACACCGTCCCCGGGAAGGGCTGCTTCGTGGCGGCCCAGAACCCGGAGCTGCTGCGCGAGGCGGTCCTCAGCACCGTCGAGCAGCATCTCCAGGCGGCCGTGGACGCGGCCCGGGCCGGCGGCGTGGCGGATGCGGAGGTCGCCGAAATCCTGTCACTATTGATGGAGGGAGACAGCCATGGAGAACCTTTTGGAGATCCGGGGGCTCTGTAAGCAGTATCGGAACTTTTCCCTGGACCACGTGGACCTGACGGTGCCCGCCGGGACCATCGTGGGCCTGATTGGCGAGAACGGCGCCGGCAAGACCACGACCATCAAGGCCGCCCTGCACGTCATCCGCCCCGACGGCGGGACCATCCGCCTGCTGGGCCGGGATCCGTCGGACCCGGAGGCCCGCGAGGGCGCCGCGGCGGTGTTCGAGGACAGCTACTTCCACGGCAGCCTGACGCCCCGGCAGGTGGGGCGGGCCATGGCCGGCATCTGCCGGACGTGGGACGAGGACCTGTACCGCAGCTGGTGCCGGCGGTTCGGCCTCCAGGAGCGGCAGCCCCTCAAGGAGTTCAGCCGCGGAATGCGCATGAAGCTGAGTCTGGCCACGGCCCTGGCGCGGCACCCCAAGCTGCTGGTACTCGACGAGGCCACCAGCGGCCTGGACCCGGTGGTCCGCGGGGAGATGCTGGATCTGTTCCTGGAGTTCATCCAGGACGAGGGCTGCGGCGTGCTGCTCTCCAGCCACATCACGACCGATTTGGAGCGGATTGCCGACCAGATTGCGTATCTCCACGGCGGAAAGCTCCTCTTCCAGGCGGACAAGGACCGGCTGATGGAGGAATTGGCCGTCCTCCGCTGCTCCGAGGCCGATTTGGCCCGGCTGCCGGCGGAGTGGGTCCTGGCCCGGCGGCGCGGAGAGTTCGGCCAGTCGGCCCTGGTGCGCCATCCGGCCGAGGTCCGGCGGCTGCTGCCCCACGCGGTGGTGGACCGGCTGCGTATCGATGAAATGATGCAGTTCTACGGCGGAGGTGCGGAACAATGATTGGCTTTCTCAGAAAAGATTTCTACACCATGGCGGCGCTCTACAAGAAGAACCTCCTGCTGGTGCTGGCGCTGTACACGGCCATGACCCTGGTGATGCACGTGACGTTCCTGCTCTATATGCTCGTCTGGATGATGGGCTTTTACGGCCTGAGCGCCTCAACCGTGGACGACAGCTGCGGCTGGGACCGGTACGCCCGGACCCTGCCGGCCTCGGCGTGGCAGGCGGTCGGGGCACGGTTCGTGATGACGCTGGGGATGATGGTCCTGGCGGCGCTCTTCGGAGTCGTCATCGGCTTTCTCAACAGCCGGATTCACGGCGACGACTACGCGGAAACGCTGCTGATGCTGGGCATCGTGTCGTCGGCGGCGCTGCTGTTCATGGGCCCGCTGCTGGCCGGGGCCTACAAGTGGGGCGTCGAGAAGGTTCGCAACGGTTTCTTTGTGCTGTTTATGGCCGCCTGTCTGCTGCCGCCGGCCCTGTCCCGCGTCGGCATCACCGGCGGAAACGCCCTCCAGGGGCTCACGCGCTGGCTGGACCGGCAGGCGCCGGCAGTCCTGGTCGCGTTGCTGCTGGCCGTGGCGCTGGCGGTCTGCTTCCTCAGCTATCTGGCCGCCTGCCGCATCTACCGGCGCAAGGAGTTCTGACGCGCCCTCCCGGAACCGAACGTGGCCCGGCCCCCTGAGCGGGGGCCGGGCCGCACGCTGCTGTGGGGCGGCTCATGGGATCTCCGCGGCCGGCGGCGTCTCGGCCGTCAGACGCACGCTTCCCTGGCCTTCGCGCGTATAGGTGAGGCCGTAGTCCACCCAGGCCTCGCCGCTCCGCGCCGTCACCACCACCTTGCCATCGCCCTCATACCGGAACGTCTCCGCCCAGGGTTCGAGGGCCGTGCCGTCCTCACAGAGGCCGACGCCCACCGGGTAAATGTACGCCGCGTCTCCCCCCACCAGGAAGGCGATGTGGAACGACATCCCATCCCCGGGCACCGTGTACAATGCCGCACCCTGGAGGTCGTACGCCCCGTCCCCGGCCGCCGCAGTCGCCGCCAGGACGGCCCCCTCCTCCGGCGGCATCCGCCGGAACGCCGCCGCCACCTGCTCGGCGGTGCGGGCCGGCGCGCCGGCATCCGTCGGTTCCTCCGCCGCCACGTCCGCCGGCGCCTCGGGGACCTCGGCCGGGCCGGCAAAGGCGCAGAGCGTCGCCCCCGCCAGGAGCACCGCCGCCAGAACCATCGCCCAGCGCCTCGGGCGCAGCCGGCCGGCCACGGCCAGCAGCCGCCGGCGCAGCTGCCGCCCCCGGCGGGACAGGGTCGAGGCGGCGCAGAACGCCGTCGTCCCCACGTCCCCCCGGGCCAGGTCCAGCAGCGTCTGGCCGTAGGCCGTCCGCGCCTCCTCCGGGAGCTGCCGGAGGACGGCGTCGTCGCAGCACAGCTCCCCGTCCAGCCGGCTCAGCCGGGCGGCCACCCAGACCAGCGGATGGAACCACCACAGCACGACGGCCGCCGTCCGCAGCAGCGCCCAGACGTGGTCGCCCTGGCGCAGATGGGCCCGCTCGTGGCGCAGCACATAGTCCAGCCGCGCCGGGTCCGCCGCGGCCGCCCGGGTCACGTAGACGGCCGGCCGCACCAGGCCGAAGGCGCAGGGCGCCGGCACGTCGGCCAGATAGACGCCCGCCTCCAGCGCCGTCCGGGTGCGGCGGAGCCGCCGCCAGAACAGCAGGTTGCACAGGAGGAACCAGGCCGCCGTCACCGCCATGCCGCCCAGCCAAATCGACCGCAGCCGCCCGGGGGCCTCCAGGGCCAGCAGGAAGCGGGTCACGGTTCCGTCCCCGTCGGGAGCCGTCCAGCCGGCGGAGTTGGCGTCCAGGAGGCCGCCGTCCGGCCCCTCATACACCCCCATATCTCCCGGCAGGCCGGTGACGACAGGGCCGAACAGGACCATGTCCCCCTCCAGCGGCCGCGCCAGGTTCGCCGGGGACCAGGCGCTGCTCCCCACGGTCCCGGGCAGCAGGAGCCGCGCCAGAACCAGGAGCCACAGGCCGTACCGGAGCCGGGCCCCGAGCCGCCGCCCCAGCAGGGCCCGCACCAGCAGTACGGCCGCCACGAACGCCGTGGCGCTGAAGATCCACCGCGCGGTCATGGCTGCTCCTCCCCGGCGTCCTTCCCGGCCCGGCGGAGGATGGCCTCCAGTTCTTCCGCCTCGCCGGGCTTGAGCCCCCGGCCGTCCACCAGGCAGCTCATCAGCAGGCCGACGGAGCCGCCGTAGACCTTCCGGAGGAAGCTCTCCGTCTCCTCCCGGACGGCCTCCTGCCGGTCGGCGACCGGATAGAACTGCTTGGCGCGGCCGCCGTCCTCGTGGCGCACCGCGCCCTTCTCCTCCAGCCGGGAGAGCATTTTCATGATGGTGTGCTTCGTCCAGCCGGTGTCGCCGGCCACGGCGTGCACCAGCTCCGTCACCGTCTGGGGCGAACGGTTCCAGAGGATGTGCATCAGCCTCCACTCCCCGTCCGAAAGATGAACCTGCCGTCCCACGGCGCATCCCTCCTTGGTAGTCAACTGTCTACCTATACCATAGCAGAAAGGTAGACAGTTGTCAACCTCAACTTGCCCGGCACTGGCGGCAGAAAGGCCGGCCGTTCCCGATGAGAACGGCCGGCCTCCGCCAATTCATTTCTGAAAATCTGTCAGGGCTCCGTCAGCCCTCCTGTGCGGCCGCAATCAGCCGATGGAACCGCATGATAATGGCCGCCGCCTCCGCGCGGGTGGCAGTGCCCTTCGGGTCCATGACGCCGCCTCCCTTTCCGGAGAGCAGACCCACGGCGTTTGCCCACGCCAGCGCCTCGCGCGCGCCGGCGCTGACAGCATCCGCATCCACAAACACCGAAAGGTCGGCTTGCGCCGTCACGTCGCAGCCCCTGTACGCCGCATAGTTTTGCATCAGGATGGCCATCTGCTCTCGGGTCAGCGGGTCCTCGGGGCCGAAGCGGTTGTTGCCATAGCCCTCCACGATGCCGTTTTCCGCGGCCCAGGCCACCGCGCTGGCATAATACTGGCCCGGGTTGACGTCCACAAAGGTGTTCTCGCCGACATCCGGCTGTCCCTCCATCCGATAGAGGATGGTGACCATCATCCCTCTGGACGTACTGCGCTCCGGCGAGAAGGTCAGGGCGGACGTGCCGTCCATCAGCTCCTGCTCATAGACGTACGTCACAGCCTCCACAAACCAGGCGTCCTCCGGCACATCCAGGAAGGGCTGGCCCTGCGCCGGCGCCACAACCGCCGTAAAGCGGGCGTCCACCGTCACGCTGCCGGCGGGCATCGTAAACGTGTACTGTGTATCCGAAACCTTCGTCACCGGCACGGCGCTGCCGCGGCGGTCCGTGACCGTCACCGACTGCACCTGATAGCCCGCGTCCGGGCGGAGCGTAATGGTCACCGTCTCCCCGGCCTCCGCCCGCGTGGGATTGAGCGCCACCGTCCCGTGGGTGATGCCGTCGGCGGCAGAAACCGCATAGCTGGGCGTGGACGGCCGCGAGCCGCCCGCCGAGGTGCCGGAGCTGACGTTGGACGTATAGTTCTGCGCCGCCTTCTTCAGCTCGGCGTGGACATCGTTATTCACGCGGAACTCTGCGGCAATGGTGTGCGTCCCTCTGCCGGCCGAGGCAAAGGTCTGCGCCCGGATGGTGATTTTGGTGCTGCCCTCTTCGGCAATGTAGTCCACGTCCTTCTCCAGGCGGACACCGTCGAGCCAGAAGTCCTGGAACTCCCCCAACTCACCGCTGGATTCAAAGACGTAATCCTCATACGAGGTGATGGCCGCCGGGACTCTCGTCGTCAGCTCATAGCCCACGTCCGTGGAAGCATCGACATTGGCGTCGGTGTTCTCCAGAATGGTGATGGAAAGCTCCGCTGTGTCGGAAATCTCTGCGTTGCCCTCATACGTCGCCCGCACCGTAAAGTCAAAGGTACCGGTCTCCAGGGGGGCGCCGTAGAGTTCGCCGTTGGGCCGCAGCTCGATACCGTCCGGCAGCGAGCCGTCCACCCGTTCAAAGAGAATGGCGTCGGCGTCCGCCGTACTGTTGGTCTGAATCACGCTGGCGTAGGGCACGTATTTGACGCCGTCCACAATCTCCTCTGTGGTAATCTCCGGGATACCCGCGATACCGGTGAGCAGGATGGTCACTTCATTTCCCTCGCCATCGGCGCGGATGGTCAGCGTCCCGTGGATGGGCCCCACCGCCCCCTCCGGCGCGGTCAGGCGGATCTTGGCGATGTTGTCCATGGCCCCGTTGAGGACGCTGTCAAAGGGCGCGAGGCTTCCGACAGAATCGCCGCGGACAGTCCAGTACGCATCCAGCTGGACGTTCTGCGCGTCGTCGCTGAGCGTCACCTCCAGGCCGGTCAGCGGCTCGTCGCCGATGTTGGCGAAGAAGATATCGTGGTAGTAGCGATGGGCCTCATCCAGCATCAGCCGGCGGACCGGGAGGCCGGTTTCCTCATCGTAGTGTTCCGTCACATTCGCACCGTTCACGAACAGCGTTGGCCCCGTCTGCTGCGTCAGGAAGGTGACGAAGTAATTCTTCAGATGGGTTCCGCTCTCCGAGCCGGCGGAATATTTGATGTAGTCTCCCGAAGAGAAGGGAATCTCCGTCACGCCGCTCTCCTGCGGCGTCCCGCTGGTGACGTCAGTTCCTGCGTAGACATGGACTTCCGGGCCTCTATAGAACGTCGGGCGGATGGTACTCGCCGTCACCGGCGCGCCGTCCTGCCCCAGCAGGAACACCGTCTGATAGCCGCTGTCATAGTAGTAGCTGTCGTCTCCGGAGGACATCACATAGGCGCCCACGTCCTCTGCGCCCCGGGCATGGAAGTACGTGTCGTCGGACAGCGGCTCCGGGGCGGGGGGAAGCTCCTCTTCCTGTGCCACGGTGGTGATTCGGTAACGATA
Source organism: uncultured Oscillospiraceae bacterium (assembly GCA_904395905.1). Taxonomy (GTDB): domain Bacteria; phylum Bacillota; class Clostridia; order Oscillospirales; family Oscillospiraceae; genus Avoscillospira_A. The sequence continues at coordinate 8,379 of CAJFNZ010000087.1, forward strand.
CACGTCCCCGTCCAGGTCGAAAATCGTAAATGTCACGCCGTTGTGGAACTGGGCGGCATAGCCCGTCTCAAACAGCGCCTCCTTGATGTCGGCGGCGCCGTCCGCCTCTGCCTCCGCCTGAGAGGCATACAGCCCCACGGCGGCAAAGGCGATGCCATCCACGCCGTCCGGGCCATCCGGGCGGTAATTCGAGTAGTTAAACTGCACACAATACGTTCCGGCGGCGTCATATCCCGGGTCTAGGGTGAGAACTCTTTCCTGACACTGCGTATCCATGTCCCAGTCAAACCGGGTACTCTGCACAATATCATATTGTGTGCTTTCAGCCTGATACAGCCGCTCTAAAAACACATCGCTGCTGGCGCGGCTGAGGTACAGCTGGAAGGGAAGCACCTCCGCCACCGCACCGTTCCGCCGGAGGACCACCGTAAACTGCTGCAAATTGTCGGGGTCGTACTGGTAATCGCCCAGATAGCCGCCGGCAGTCGCCAGGTCCGCCGGTTCCCAGATCTCGTCGGTGATTATCTCCGCATCGTCCCCCGTGCCGTACGCGCCGGCATAGACCGTGGCCGTCAGGCCGGCATTGCGGAACGGTTCGCTCAGCCCAAGGCCGAGGTAGGCCAAATCCCCGTAGCTCCAGGCCTCCGGGTCCACCCGGAGGCCATACTCGAGACCCGCCCCGTCGCTGCGCTCCGGCCAATACTGGCTGTAAACCGTAATGGGCTGCCGGGGTTCCTCAGCGGAATACAGCTGGAATTCCAGCACCTCATCCGCCGGCGTCACGTGCACCGTCACCTGGTACCGCACGTTGTCGGGGTCCAGCTGGTCGGGCGTGCCGATAATCAGCTCCAGATCGGTGTTGGAATCGTACCCATCTTCCGGCCGCAGGTCCAACAGCAGGTCGTCCGTCACCAGTTGGTACTCGTCGCTGTTGTAGCCCTTGGCCCAGACGGCCACCTCCGAAGGATCCGCCACGGGCTCATAGCCCGTAAGCCCCGCCACAACAGCGTCCAAGCGCACCGCTTGCAGCTCCGACGGCAGATAGCCGGTCAGGTCCAGGGTGTAAGAACGGCTCTCCAGGGGAAGCAGCGACATGGGCTGAATCGCCGGCGTCTCCGCCTGCGCCGCCACATACTCGCCGCCAATCCAGACGCCCAGCTCCGCCAGATACGGCTCGCCGGTTCCGGTGTCGGACGGCATATCCGCCGCCAGCGCTGCGCCCGGCAACGCCGAGACCAGCAGCAGCACCGCAAGGACGGCTGCCAGCCCCCGTTTCATGGTTTTCATTGGACTCTCCCTCCAATTTCAGATTCTCCGAGGGCTATCAGCTCCCGGAGGGAATACACGCGGCTCGTCCGCAGCGTTCCCAAATAGTCAAAATACAGCGTATCGCCCACGATGTCGCAGAGGTTCTGCAAGTAGGCCAGCGTCTCACACCGTTCGTTCAGCAGCAGGCCGTACCGTTCCCCCTGGGCGGTGATGTATTCCGTCATCACCCACGTCCCCACCTGCGTCACATAGGTCAGGTAGTCGTCCTCCTCCAGAGCGGCGATTTCCTCACCGGTCTCCCGGTCGTAGGCAACCGGCGTCCCATGGAGCGGCGCGGTGATACGCAGCGTATCCGTATAAAATTCTTCGTACAGGCTGGGATCCGGCGGCGCCAGCCGTTCCTCGGACAACAGCGCCCCGTCGGCGGCGGAGTATCGCCGCATCGTGCCGTCGTAGTAGAGGACCTCCAGCCAGGACGCTTCCGCCTCCCGGCGGTATTGCTGGTCGTACACCTGCTCCGGATCCGGCAGCGCCACCTCCGCCAGCAGCCGGCCGTCTCGGTGGTACAGGCGGAAACCGTCGTAGCGGAACAGCATCACGGTGGAGCCGTCGGCGCTGACCCGGGCCTCGTCGTGGGCATAGGCCGCGTCATACGCGAGGACCTGTGTCTCCTGGCGGCTTTCCAGCCGCTGCAGTTGCACCGCCGGCGTGTTCCGGCTGCCGACCACCGCATAGTCCCCCGCCGCTCCGATAAAATCGCAGCTCTCCTGGGAGGAGAAGTGGGAGATGGCCTCGGCGCCGCGGAAAAACCAACACGCCTGTCCCTCGGTGGCCACCATGGTGTACGCCTCTCCCCGGGAAAACGCCCGGATGGGGTCGCCCTGGGTGTACGCCACTTCCGTCTGCTCTCCTGTCACGGGGTCCAGAAGCACCAGGACATCCTCCAGCGCCACGGCAATGCCGCTTTCATCGGCCTGGACCAGGAAGGGGCTCTGGCCGGCAAAGCCGCCGGTCTGCGCCAGCTGCGCCGTGTCCACAACCGCAAAGAGGCTGCCGCCCTCCCCGTAGGCGGAGAAGGCGAAGTACGCACCGGAAAACCCGCCGTCAAATTGGGCGTAGAGATGCGGATCCAGCAGCTCCAAATCGCGGCTGGGGTCCTCCAAATCGTAGACCGCCAGCGTCCCGTCGGAAAAACTGGCAGCCAGTTTTGTCCCGTCGCGGTTCAGCGCAAGCAAATCATCCTCCGGGTCGGCAAAGCTGTCGTTGATGGCCACGTGCTGACTGCGGTCGCCGAAGGACACGGTCTGTACGACGGCGCCGGTCTCCGTGTCGTAGAGGACGGCCTGGTGCTCTGACCGGTAGACTGCCGCCGCCCGGCTTCCATCGGCGGAGACCACCACGGATGTGGCCGGCCCACCGGCCCACAACTCCTGTCCCGCCGTCAAATCGTAGGCGCGCAATGCGCCCGCGCCGGCATAGAGCAGGCGGTCCTCATCCAGGAACCGCACGTCTGACAGCGCCGATGGCTCCGCCTCCAGCACGGCCAGCTGCCGGCCGGTCTCCAAGTCGTACACCGCCACCTCATAGGCATACAGGGCCGCCAGCCGGCCGCCCTCCGGGGAGAGCAGCAGCTTGAGCGGCTCCGACGGCAGGCGCAGCGTCCCCATCGCATGGTACCCGTCCGACAGGTCATAGACGCCCAGGGCATCCGTCAGCGCCTTTTGGGCCTGCGCGGTGTAGGGCGCATCCCATATCGTCCGTTCCGCCGGAAGCGCTTCCAGGGCATAGGCCACGGCGCCCTCCACGTCTCCGGCGCGCAGGGCGCTGGCCGAATACTCCGCCAGCGCATAGGCGTTTTGCCGCTGCTCCATCTGCCGCAGCCCCACGAACGCGCTGCATCCGCCGGCCAGGAACAGGGCCGTCAGAATCCCCGCGGCCACCAGCTTCCGCCGGCGATGGCGCTTCGTCCGAGGGTCTTCGCTGTACAGGCTGTCAAAGGCCTGGAGCATCTCCGCCGCGCTCTGGAACCGGTCGTTGGGGTTGGGCGCCATGGCCTTCCGGATGATGGCCGCCACTCCGGGGCTGAATTCCTTGGCCGACATGGGCACAACTTCCCGCGCGTCCTGGGCCGGGCGCACACCGGTGAACAGATGATACAGCGTGGCTCCCAGACTGTAGATGTCGGAACGCACATCCAAAAGGATGGTTTTGTGTCCGTCGGCGCCGCTGGACACACCGGGCCAGGCGGAATCCGCCAAAACCGTCTCCGGCGTCTCCTCGACGACCGTCGTGGCGGAGGTCCCCACCCCCTGCGTGGCCGCGGTCCCGGCATAATCCACGCCGTAGTGCTCCGGAGAGGCATACCCCCGGCTGAATCCCACGCGGACGGCCCCCTTCTCACCGAGGGCCAGCGCGATGTTGAAATCAATCAGGCAAATGGTGTTCTGTGGCGTCAACATAATGTTGGCGGGCTTGATGTCTCCGTGCAGGATTCCGTGCGGCGCGCGGCTGTGCAGATAGCACAGCGCCTCTAGCAGCTGGAAGGCCCATTGAATCACCTGCGCCTGGGAGAACCGTTCGCCGCGGGCCAGCGGCTTGTCCAGGCTCTCGCCGGGAATGTAGTCCATGACGGTGTAGACGACGCCGTCTTCCACCAGGAAATCGTAGACCTGCGGAATATAGGTGTGGCTCAGGTTTTTCAGGGCATCCACCTCCCGGCGCAGGGTCTCGGGCCGGCTGCTAAGGGTGCGCCGGTCCGCCTTGAGCACCACATCCTTGTTCAGCCGCAGGTGCCGCGCCAGATACACCACGCCGGCGCCTCCCGCGCCGATTTCCCGCACAATCTCATACGTTCCCGCAATCACCTGCTGCATCCTGGCCCCCTTATCTCCGCTTCTCTCCGTACTCCCGCCGCAGCGTCTCCCGCAGCCGACGCCCGGCGGCGTGGAGCGCCAGCGCCGCAACAAGCCCCAGCAGCGCCGCCACCGCCATGGCGGCAAGCCCACCGTAAAACAGCCACTCTGAAACCGTCCAGCTCACAGTCCCGTTCCCCCTGTCTCTCCGTCCCTGTCATGCTTCCCAGACGTAGTCCGCGCCGCCGTTGCCGAAAGAGACCCGGTCTCCCCGCCGCAGCAGCCGGGGCACGTTGGGCGTCAGCCGCTCCCCGTTGACAAAGGTCCCCGCGCTGGAGGCCAAGTCGCTGATGACGTATCCCTCCGGCCCGGCCTCAATCGCAGCGTGGCGGCGGCTGACTGCCCGGGTGTGCTTGTCAAATTCAAAGTCGGACTGCCGGTGCCCAACCGTCACATCAAACCGGCCAATGGTGAACGGCTGTCCGCTGCGGACGGTAACCGGGATTTCGCGGGGAAGCGCCGCGTTGCCCACCAGGCGCAGATACGGCCCCAGCTGCTCCTCTTGCAGCTGCGTGACCTCCGACTCCAGGTCCTCCCGCACTTCCCAACGCTTTTCCGCAGCCATCGGCGGCGTCTGGAGCACCTCCGGAACCTCTGCACCCAGATGGATCTGCCGCTCCTGACCGCGCTTCTCCTTCTTGCGGGAACCGCCCTTCTGCGCCGCTTCCTGCTGCTTCTTTCCTTTGAAAAGGCTCCAGCCCTTCGAGGGCTTCTCCTCCCGCTTTTTTTCCTTCGGCCCGCCCAGGCGAATGACGATATCGTCCGCATGCTGTGCCGGCTGCGGCCGGTGTTCCGGCGCCGGCGCCGCCTGCACCACCGGCTCCACGGACTCCGGAGCCGCAGGCGGATACACGTCCGCCCGCGACTGGGGAGCCGGCGGCTCCGGCTCCGTCGCCGTGCGGTAGGCCCGGAGGATGTTCAGGAAATTCTGCGGCTGAAACCCCTCCATAATGGACCGCAGCACCTGGTTTTCCAGCTTCGGATCCGTCACCGGATTGCACCGGGAGAGTTCCGTCACCATTTGCAGCAGCGCTTCCCGGCCGCCCCAGGGCTGCACGGCCGGCACATAGAGATAGCTGACGGCATCTTCCTTGTCAACATAGAGATGCTCCACATCCGTGACGAAGGACAGCGGCGTCAAAAACCAGTCGGCGCAGTCGGAGAGCGGCTGGAGAATTTGCTCCCAAAAGCGCACGTATTCCCGCGGCTCCCGCTGGCCGAAGCGGTAGCGCAGCTTCGTCCGGTTTCCCAGCTGGTAGGTGCACTCCATCCTGCCGTCCACACAGCGATGGCGGAACGGGACGAGGAAGCTTGGAAATTCCTCCTGCAACGTGTACAGCGCCTTTTTGTCCAGCTCCGCCTCCGGGAAGGAAATCACCAGCTGCGCGCCGCGATTGAGGTCATTTTTCTGGCTGATTGGATACGTCATAGTCCGCTCCCCTCCTGATACTCCACCAGGGTGATAAACTGCCAGCCGTCCGTGGTCTGAACCGGCGCGCTCCCGCCGGAAAAACCCTTGGCCTCCAGGAACTGCGGCGGAATCGCCATCTCGCCGGTTACGCTGACATACCCCCACAGATCCCCCTGCCGGACGGCCGCCAGATGCTGGCCAAAGGACTGCGCGTCGTCAAACTGAAACGGGATCCGCACCGTGCCGGTCGTGTCGATAAACCCCCACAGCCCGTCCCGCCGGACGGCCGCAAAGCCGTCGGCAAAGGGCCTGGCGTCCTCGTAGGCCTCGCCCACCTGGACGCCGTCCACCAGCAGATACACCCGGTCGCCCTGCCGGACGAAAACTGCCCCCTGCGCCCAACAGCGGCCCAGCTCGTCCCGGACAATGTCGTCGTATTCCGGCGGAAGCACCCACTGGCCGCCGGTGTCCATGACACCCCAGCGGCCATTCTGGCAGGCCGCCGCATAGCCGCCGCTGTACATCCCGATTTCTTCATACCGTTCCGTGCCGACCGCCAGGGAGGAATTGGCCCGCAGCCAGCCGTCGGCCGTCTGAATGGCCAGACGGTCCTCAGCCAGGTTGGAGATGCCCTCCGCCTCGCCGTGGAACAGTGCCAGACGGTTCTCGTTGGTATCGATGGCAGAGAGGACGCCGTCCGAAAGCACGATGACCCGCCCGTCGCTGTACGTGCTGATTTGGTCATAGTTGCATGGAATCACCAGCGCGCCGCCGGCGTCGGCCAGCCCCCAGCGGCCGCCCAGGGCCACCTGGATGGCGCCGTTGTAGATGGCGGTCACCTCTTCATAGGCCGTCCGGCCGAAGGTAAAGGCATAGCGGTGTTCCTCATAGAGCGCCGTCAGCTCTGCGCTGCCGGTCTTGGCGATGCCGTCCCGCAGGACAGCCAGCGCCTGCTCCAAATCGGAGATGTCCAGATAATACGTCGCCGCCTCCAGGAAGGGCGCCGTCCCCGCATCGCTGCGGGCCATCTGCGCCGCCAGCAGGCTCTCGTACTTGTCCCGGTAGCCGCTCTGATGGAACAGCTGCCGGTAGACCTCCTTGAGCTGTTCCTCCGCTTCGGCGGTGTACGGCCCGTCATACCCGATGGCCTCCTCCAGCAGCGGGACCGAGAGGATGTAGATTTCATCCTCCAGGTAGGCCGCCGTCTGGTCCATCAGCGCCTGCTGCCGCTCGGCGTCGGACTCCGCCGTCAGGGCGGCCAACCAGGAAACCAGCAGCAGCAGGACGCAGCCGGCCGCCACGAGGATTCGCTTGCTTCGTTTCACATCTACGCCCCCTAGCGGAAGAAAATCGTCAGCAGCATCCCCACGTACAGAAATGGGATGAGCGGGATGCTGTCTTTTCGGCCCATGCGCTTGCAGAGAATCAGGATTCCCCCTGTCAGCGCCGCCAGCACCGAGCCGCAGAGCATGGTCGGCAGGACGCCGGCGATTCCCAGGTACAGCCCGGCGGCCGCCATGAATTTCACATCGCCGCCGCCCAGCCCCCGGCGGCTGATGAGATAGACCAGCAAAAACACGCCGCCGCCCAGCGCCGCGCCCAGCAGCCCCTGCACCAGGACCGGCAGCGTCGCCTCCGTTCGCAAAAACAGGTGGGGCACCAGAATCAGCACCCACAGCCCGGCCATGGCCGCCGTCAGGCGGTTGGGCACCCGCTTCTCCCGCAGGTCCCACCAGGCTGCCAGGTAGCCGAAGGCGACGGCCGCCAGGCAAAGCAGAAGCGTCAGGCTGTCCGCCCGCCCCCACTGCCGGAAGGCCGCCAGGCCCGCCAGCACTGGAAGTCCTGCCCAGGCCGCCGCCCGTTTCCATGGAAATTTCTTCATTCGTACCCCTCTCCGTGGCCGCCGAGCCACGACTTCGTCGTCACCGTCTGTTCCACGTCAAGATGCGGCCCAAAGGGCAGCGGCAGTGCGCCGAAGGTGTATTCCAACTCATAGCGCACCGTCAGCACCACATTGCCGTCGGCGTCCAGGAGCGTACTGTCATTGTCCCGGAAGTCCAGGCCGCCGAAGTCCAGACCCTCCAGGCCGTTGTAGACGTGGAACGCCCGCAGGAACTCGTCTCCCGTCCAGGCCCCGTTGGAGAGGTACCGCCCCACCAGGGGCTGTGCCAGCTCCCTTGCCAGCGCCTTTTCTCCCTCGTAGAGGCCGAATTGCAGCAGGTCCTGGAGCGCGCCCTTGGGGTCGGCGCTGACATCGTCAATCCAGCCGCCCACTTGCCCGGCCAGCGCCTCGCCGCTGGCGCCAATCTCCTCCGGCGCGAGGCTCTCCAAGCCGTCGAGCACGCCGGTCAGGTTTTCCCGGAACCCGTCGATTTCCTCCTGGACGCCGGCGGCCCCCTGGGCCAGGTTGCCCATGGGGTCGGCCAGGCCGGTGGCCTCCAGGACGTAGCTGTACATGGAGATGGTCTCCGCGGCCTGGGTCAGGGCGTAGTGGATCCGCGCCTGGACGACGGTGATGTTGATGAGGCCCAGGATGGAGACCGTCAACAGCACCAGCATGGTGAACGAGAGAATCGTCTCCACCACAATGTAGCCGCCTTCTTCCCGCCGCATGGCTCAATACCCCCTATACGATGTCACGCTCAGCGGGACCGTTCCCGGCGGGACAACCCCGTTGAGGCCCCGCTGCGCCACCGGCATGGAGAGAAACAGCATCCGGAGATCCGCCGTCGTGGTCAGCGTGAAGCCGGTGACGGCCTCGGACATATTGAAAATCTCCGCCGAGGCCATGGCGGCCTCCCGCGCCTCCCGGCTTCCCAGCTGGCCGATGCCCTCGCGCTTGTTGGTGACGTTCAGAGAGATGAGGTTCGCCGTGCGGCTGGCGAGGGTGTTCCCGTCCACCAGCAGCAGGAAAACCCGCAGGTAGTCCTTGTAGGTCATGGTAGCCGGCCCGGTGTCGTCCTCGAGGTCGTTCAGCCCGCTCAGCTGGCCAGTGCCAATGCCCGCCAGCTCCCCGGCTGCCCCAACCACCAAGCTGCTCGCTTTGAACTTCCAGCTATCATCGTCCTTGAACACCGCAACGCTCACCCCCTGGCGGAGGCGGTTGAGGTCGATGACCGATTCCGCCAGGGAAAAGGCAATCCGCGCCAGTTCCGCCAGGACGATGGCGAAGGGGCCGGTGGCGCTCAGGGCGGTCCGGATGGCGTTCACGGCGTTGTTCACTTCGCCGACGCCAAAGGAGGCAACGTAGTTGAACACCGCCCGCACCAAGAAAATCATCCCCGCCGCCGTTGTCAGGTTCGCGATGGCGCTGTCGAGGTCGCCGGCGTACAGGTACTCCAGCTCCGACTGGAAATAGTAGTTGACGTCGATGCTCAGCGGGATGCCCGCCATATTCTCCGCTGGCGGCGTCTGGTCCTCCTCGGCCTCCTCGGCGCCGGGGCTGGTGAAGTCGGAGAACATCTCCGAGGCGTACGTCAGCAGCAGCAGCTTGTCCACCGCCTGGCCGGCCACGTTCCCCAGCGATGTCAGGAGGTCGCCGTTGAGGGCGTTCTTCATCGCGTTGGTGGCCGCATCCTCCTCGCCCCAGTCCCCCTCCGAGCCAAAGTTGGTGCCGCTGTGGCCGCCGTCGCCCAGCAGCGGCGGGCCGGAATACGACCACGCGCCCTCCGGGTCGAAGGACAAGCCGCCGGTGAAGGCGTCCTGCACCACGTCCAGCACCGAGGTGATGGAGGACTTGACGCTGTCCTTTGCGTCGTCGTTGCCGCCGTTGCGGTAGAGTTCGTCCAGTTTCGCGTAAAACTCCGGGTTCTGCGTACTGCTGAATTCCTTGTCCTGGAATGCCAGGAACGTTTTGGTCGGCGAATTGAGAAACGGCGAATGGATTCCCGCCAGCTGCTCCAAAAGGTCGGTCTGGCCGGCATATGCTTCAGGGTTTGTTGTGAAGTCAATCGGGACATCGCTCTCCTGCAATTCCCCCAATTCCTCTATCTTGTGCGTCACCCAGCTGCCGTTGACGTAGCCGTTGTAAGAGAGCCTGTCTTCCAGCAAATCGATGGCCTCCTCCAGCTGGGGCCCGTCCCAGTCCTGCACGGCCTGGCCCATGGCTTCGACGCTGTCGTACGCGAGCAGCTCCCGGTACTCTTCGATGGTGGATTTGCTGGCGCCCTCCGCCGGCTGGGTCAGGCCGTCGCGGAGTTCGTCGGAGCAGTAGTCCTTCCGGTTCAGCTTCGCCTCCAGCTCGTCGAGCAGCTGCGCCAGCTCGCGGCGTTTCCCCTCGGCGTCCCTGCACAGGCGGACCAGGGCTTCCAGGTCGTTGTCCTTCCAATCATTGCTGTTGATGTACGGCTCGAGGTCGTCGGCCCCGTCGTCGGCCGTGGGCTGCATCCCCTTCACATAGGTTTGCATATTCCAACCGCCCGTGCCCGCCGTTTCACCCATTTCCCAGCCTGACCCCACATAGCCGCCGTTGACTAAATTCCGAATATTTTCCAGGATGGCATTATATTTCGCCTCGTGGCCGGCGCGGCTTTCCTCCGGCGCGTTGGCGTAGTCGTCCCGGGTCTGCTTCAGGGCCGCAATCTGGCTCCGGAGGTCTGCGAGGTAGATGTTCACCTCCGAAAAGATCCGATCCTCCTCTTCCTCGGCCTTGTTGATTTCCAGGATGCACTTGTAGATTTTCTCATAGACCTCGTCGATTTCCTCGATTTTGTCTTCGATTTCCATTTTTTGCTCGATGACGTCGGCGTTGCCGTCCATTTGGCTGAACTCTTTGAGCCGCTCCAGCAGGCCGTTGACCAGGATGACCGGGGCGCGGAATTTGGCGTACTCCTCAATCTGGCGGCGCAGGACCTCCGAATTTCCCAGGTGCTGGTCGGCGGCGGGGACCATGTCCTGGGGCGTCAGATTGCTGCCGTAAAACAGCTGGAAGGTGCCAATCCCCGTGGCGGGGTTGTCCCCTTCGATGGCCGTCCGGATGTACTCATCCGCCATGCCCGCCAGCTCTTCATCGCCGGACGGGATCCCGAAGAGACCGTAGAGGTCCTGGAGCAGCGCGTCGTAGCTAGCCAGCAGGGAGTTGGCGGCCAGCTGGTTGGCGTCCCGCAGGAGGCTCCGGGCCGCGTAGAGCCGCGTGATGTCCACCGCCGTGCCGCTGACCAGAATAGCGGGAATCAGCAGCAGGGTGACCATCACCGTCACCGCGCCCTTGCAGTCGCGAAAGAATTTTTTCATGCCGCCACCTCAAATCCCAATGAAGTCCCGGAAGCGGTTCATGAACTCCGTCACGCCGCTGAACACCTCGGAGATGTTGTACTTCTCATCCAAATACGCGAGGAAATCCCCGGCCAGGTCGATGTTGCGGACGAACTCGTCGCCGTTCTGCACCACCGCCGTCGAGGTGACCGTCACCGGGATCTCCGTGGGGAACCCCACAAAAGAGAGGTCCACCGGCATGGGGATGGTCCGGGTGGCGGTGACGACGACCTCCTGGTAGACGATGTAATTGACGAAGCCGTATTCCACCTCCAGCTCCCCGGCCGGCGTCAGTACGCTGTGGCGCTCCACGGTCTGCGTCAGCCGTTCGGCGTCGGCGGCGTCATCCCGCTTTTCGCTGTTGACGACGGATTTCAAAAGGGAAACATAGACGTTGTCCAGCTGGTCCCGGCGGGCGTGCCAGGAGAAGGCCCCGGTCTCCGGGTCGCAGTACAGCCAGGTGTCGCCCCGTTCGGTGGCGATGGCCGTCGCGGCGTACTGGGTCGCCTCCTGAAGCGCCCCCCGCGTCGGGATGTACATGGCCAGCAGGACAAGTCCCGCAAAAATCATGATGAGGATGGGAAAGAGGATGGTTGCCTCGACAACCGCATCGGCCCTCGTGTCATGCAACAAGATTCCTCGCCGTTCCAAGACAATCCCCCTCTCTCCCAAGTTCTTGTTTTGTTAAATCGTGTTTTCTTTCGTAATCCTATCCCACATATCCTGAATCCAGTCTTCCAGGAAGCCCCATAGCGCTACCACTGCTAAAACTGCCACCAAAATCAGCAGCACAGCAACGACCACACCAGAGAGTCCCCGCTCGTCTTTCTTGAGGCTGCGGAGAAACCGAGTGCCGGCCAACCGCACACTCAGCAACAGGGCATCCATTTTTTGTAACATTTTTCTCCCTCCTCCCGTTTCCGTCATATTTATGTAGAAACGCTGCACAATCAAAAAGTTTGGCAGCGCTGCCACCAAATAACTACAAACTCATAAAATTCATCGCCACCGGCACCATAATCATCACCAAAATCGCCAGGAACAGCAGCATCGTCGGAATCATCAGCTTGGAGTTGGCCTTCTCCGAGTCCCGCTTGGCCGTGTGGCGGCGTTCCTGCCAGGCCTCGTGGGCCATGTCCTTGAGCAGCCGGCCAATTTCCGCATTGCCCTTGGACAGGTTCTGGAGAATCGCGGAGGCCAGCTTCGTCGTCTCCTTCGTGCTGCACCGGTCGATGAACCGGGCGTAGGCCGTCTCCGGCTCCACCAGGTTGTCCAGCTCCTCGGCCGTCAGCCGCATCTCCCGGTACAGCTCTCCCTCCTGGCTCCCGGCGGTCTCCTTCCAGGCCCGGTCCATAATCATGCCCGAGGTCACCAGCAGGGCCAGCTTCGACACCACGTTGGGGAACTGGCGGCTGATGGCCTCCCGCCGCTTTTTGACATTGTCCTGCACCTCATCGTAGAGGGCGTAGACCGCCACCAGTACGATGCCGCTGCCCAGACCAATCACCATCAGGCCCCCCTGGGAATTCCCCGAAGCCGTCATCAGTGCGCCGAGGCTCAGGGCGAGGAACAGCCCCAAAATCGGATAGGAGAGCATCTGCGCCAGCAGCGCCTTCGTCCGGATGGGCGCATACTTCCGCCCGGACAGCTCCACGTAGGCGGTCAAGATTTTCTTATGGAAACTGCCTTTTCCAATCTGCTGGAACCGACGCTGGAGGACGTACCCCGGCATCGGCAGGAGGCTGACGCTCTTGAGATTCCCGTCCTGCAGCGCTTGGCTGTCCCGTTCCAGCTTGCGGCGTTCCTTTTCCGTGGAGCCGCCGTAGAACAGGCCCATGACCCGGGCCGCCAGGCCGTGATACGTCTGGAGCTTTTCCCGGTCGGCCGCCTCCTTGGCCAGCAGCTTGTCCCGGCGGTCCCGGTTCTTCAGGACCTGATGGGAAGCCGCCGCCACCCAGTCCTCCGGCCGCACCTGGGCCAGCAGCGCCAGCCAGAGCACGGCCAGCACCGTTGCCAGGGCCATGATTGCAATCAGCACCGCGCACCCCTCCTCACAGCTTCACGCTGCTGAACTTCCTGGCCAGCAGGAAGCTGATGATGAAGACCATCAGGCCCCCCGTCGCCACCAGCCGGCCGGGAACCGTGGTGTAAATGGCGTCCATAAACCCGGCGCCGGCGTAGCCGATGACCGCCAGAATGACCAGCGGCATGAAGAGCATGATGTTGACCTCGGACTTGGCCGCCATCATCATGGTGTCAATCTCCATCTCAATCTCCATCTTGTCGCCGATAATCTGCTGGGTCTCCCGGACAATCTCGTCGGCCCGGCTGGACTTGCCCTCAATGGTGGCATAGATGGAGGCGAAGCTGGCCACGTCCTCCAGGCCGCTGCGCGCAGCGAAGTCGGCAAAGGCCGCCGACAGCGGGACGGCGTTCTCAAACTTGCGAATCAGGACGTCCAGCTCCACCAGGATGTCGCTGTCCTCGGCGTAAATCAGCGACAGATCCTCCCGGGCGCTGAGCAGGGCCTTCCAGACGGGGTTGCCGGCCCGCATCGCGACGGACATGGCCTCCAGCAAATCGTAAAACTGGCCCCGCAGCCGGAACACCCGCTTGCGCATGGCGCTCTGCTCGGCGGCGAAGATGTTCACCACGCCCACGACGGCGCCGCCAACTGCCGCAAGGGGGATGATTTTATAGAAGATAAACAGGACCGCAAAGCCTGCGGCAAACCCCACGAAAAACGCCAGGATGTGGTCCCATAGCGTGCAGGGGCTGGCCGTGTAGTCCGGCGCCCGCCGCGTCCGGGAGGCGGCTTCCGGCTGTGGGGCCGCGGCCGGGCGCTCCGCCGCGGGGGCAAACAGATTCCTTCCCATTCTACGCTCCTAAATCACCCGGCTGATGCCGGCGTTCTCCAGTTTGTGTGTGTTCTCCATCGGGTTTTCCGTGCGCACCAGCCGCCCCTCCACACGAGACTTGGTGCTGCCCTCCGTCTCCACAAAGCGGTACAGCGGGTTGATGCGGAATTCATGGCGCGCCCCGTCATAGCCGAGGATCTCTACAATCTCCATAGTCTTCCGGCTCTTGTCCCGCAGGCGGGACAGATGCACGATGATGTCCACCGCCGAGGCAATCTGCTGGCGGATGGCCTCCAGCGGCAGCCCCTCCGCCCCCTGCAGCACCATGGTCTCCAGCCGCCGGAGCATGTCCACAGTGGAATTGGCGTGGCCGGTGGACAGGGAGCCGTCGTGGCCGGTGTTCATGGCCTGGAGCATATCCAGCGCCTCGGCGCCGCGGACCTCGCCCACGACAATCCGGTCCGGCCGCATCCGCAAGGCCGATTTGATGAGGTCCCGGATAGTGATGGCGCCGCTGCCGTCAGGGCCGGCGTTCCGCGTCTCCAGCCGCACCAGGTTGTCAATGGCCTTGATTTGCAGCTCCGCCGAGTCCTCAATGGTGATAATCCGCTCGTCCCGCGGGATGAAGTTGGAGAGCGCGTTCAAAAACGTCGTCTTGCCGCTGCCGGTGCCGCCGCTGACGAAGATGTTGTATTTGGCCCGGACCAGCAGCTCCAGCACTTCCGCCACCTCCGGCGTAATGGATCCGTAGGCAATCAGCTTCTGGACCGTCATCGCCTCCTTGGGAAAACGGCGGATGGTGACGATGGGGCCGTTGAGGGCCACCGGCGGCATCACCACGTTGACGCGGGAGCCGTCCTCCAGGTGGGTGTCCACAATCGGTTCGCTCTCATTGACCATGCGGCCGGCCTGGGAGACAAACTTCGTGATGATGGTCTCCAGCTCCTGGGGGCTCTCGAACTGCTGGTTCAGCTTCGTCAGACGGCCCGCCTTTTCCACAAAGATGTCCCGGTAGCCGTTAATCATCACCTCCGTGATGTCGGAATCAGCAATAATCTGCCCCAGGATGCCCAGGCCGCGGATGGCCTCGAAGACCGCAGAAACCGTATTCTGCTTCTCCTTGTAGTTCAGGGCAGCCAGCTCCCGATAGGCCTCGGGGTTCTCCGCCCTGGCCCATTCGGTCTTTTTCTCCAGCGCCGCCGCAATCATCTCCCGCAGCTGCCCGTCGGTCATACTGGTCAAATCGGGATGGCTCTGCACCTCCGATTTCAGCTGGGCAATCAGCAGGTTCCTGACCTCTTCTGTCACATCGACTCTCCTGACTTCGCGCCGCCGTCAGCCCAGGCCGGCAAACCGGGCCGACAGCGTTTTGTACACCACGATGGGATCCTCTGCCTGCACCCAGGGCAGCGCGACGGTCCGTTCCAGCGGGCAGTTCTGCCGGCGGCCGCCCTTGTTGACGACCAGAATCGCCCGCTCCCGGACAGCTTCAAACAGGTTGTTCTGCTCCTGGAACTGCCGCAGCTTCTCCCAGGAGGCCGGCGTGTTGTCCGTCAGAAGCAGGATGGCGTCCGCCGTCTCCAGCAGGGCGCGGATCCGCTGGCCGTAGCCGCCGGCCGTGTCCACCACCACCTCGTCCACACTCCGGGCGCAGGCGCGCAGGAGCCGCTCCTGGTCCTCCTCGGTCAGGATATGGATGTCATCGTAGTTTTCCGGCCGGCCAAAGTAATAGATGCCGGATCCGGCATCCTACTGGCGAAGGCCCTGCAGCAGCACTTCCACATTGCCGTCCAGCTTGGCAAAAACGGCGCTGATGCTCCGCCCGCTCTCGGCAAAGTAGAGCGGCGAACTGGAGAAGCTCTCCAGATTCAGATAGAGGACGCGCTTTCCCTCGGCGACACGCTGCGCCGCATACGCCAGGGCGGCCGTCGTCTTTCCCGTCCCGCCGGCAGGCGACCAGGCGACCGTCACGCGGCCGCCGCCCTCCCCGCCGTGGGCAGTCGCCGATACGGCGGCATACCGCTCCAGAAGGCTGCCGACCAGGTGGGAAATCCGCTGGTACTTCCGAATTCCAGCCGCAGTCCCGCCAGCCGCCCCGTCCTCCAGCAGAGCCAGCGTCAGCGCCGCCGGATGGCCGCTGCATGCGCCGGCAAACTCCGGCGACACCAACGCAATGTCAAACGCTCGCTTCCCCGCCAGTTCCGCTATCTGCTCCGGCGTGGAACAGATCTGGACCTCAAAGATGTCCTCATACCGGTCCAGCAGCACCTGCGACAGATGCTCCTCATAGTCCCGGTCCCCGGCGGCGAGTAACAGCCGAATTCTCATATGCGTCTCCTGCCCCCATCTCCAAGTAGTACCGCAGAGATATTGTCCTGCTCTCCGCAAGATATGACGTACTGGGCCCAGCCGCGGAGAATGTCTCCCGGTTTTCGTTCCCGCAGCTGCTTCAGCCCTTTACACAAATATTCCGCATCCATCCGCTTGTACAGGCCGTCTGTACAAAGAAGGAACCACATCCCCGTTGCCGTGCCTTCGCCGTATTGGGGTGAAGCCGCCCGGCCGCATCCGATACAGGCCGTTAGGCGCCCGTCCTCCGTCCGCTCATCCACCGTCAGCTGCCGGAGAGCACAGCCATCCCAGCTGTACACCCGACTGTCACCCACATGGGCAAGATAGTACCTGCCCTGAGACAACAGAATCGCCGAAAAGGTCGCTGCGGTCCGAAGTCCCTGCGCACACGCCTCGGAGGCAATCTGTTGGTCCGCCGCAAGGACGGCGTCCCGCAGCCGCAGGCCAAGCCGCTCCAGGCTCGCCAGCTCGCCAAACCATCGTCCCATCTTTTCTACCGCCGCAGCCGCAGCATAGGCGCCATGGACCAGGCTTCCCACCCCGTCACAGACAACGGCCAGCCGCACCGGCTGGCCCGCAATCGTTCGTTCCCGGACCAGGAGGCTATCCATGTTGGTGCGGCGTCCATTCCGGAGGCTGATGGCATCATACGGTAGCCGTTTCATGAACCCCACCCCATACGCCCTCTTCCTGCCCCTGTTTCACAGTCTTTGCTGCATCCAGTTTCTTTTTCAGGCGGCTCAGTGTCACCGGATTCATGCCGAGATAAGACGCTACATGTTTTCCCCGGATGCCCTTGGGCAAGTCCGGATACGTCCGCAGAAACCATTGGTACCTCTGCATGGCGCTGCACTGGTACATGAGAATTTTCAGTTCCCAATGGCGCACTGACGCATTGGCCAAATATGCCAGGTAGATTCTGGTAACTTCCGGATATGCAAGCATCAAACGCTGCACGGTCGGTACCGGGATGCGCCAAATCTCGCAGTCCCGCAATGTCTCGATATTGATGAGAGACGGGGTGTTGAGCTCATTGCATCCGATAATCACATCGCCCATGCGATACAGGAAACAGTCTGTAATGTCCCTACCATCCGGAGTAATCAAATAGCCTCTCAGAATTCCCTTTTCCAAGATGCAAAGGGAATGTTGCTGCTGACCGACTTCCGCGACCAGCTTGCCCCGTTTTACCTGCTCAAATTTGGCCGTCGCCGCTATTTCTCGCACAACTTCCCGATTCTTCAACTGGAAATGACTCTGAAGGATGTGCGTTATGTCTGTCATGTAACACACCACCCTTTTTCAAAACACAGACTTTTTTACATTATATTAAGTCCATCCGACAAAGACATTAGCACAGGCTATTTTTTGGGATTATTTTGTCGGTTATTCAATCTCCATTTTCCGCCGTTCACCAAGGTCATCCACGACGTTTTTCATTGATTTGTCGGGGAAAACGCGGTATACTATTTTGTAGCGATGTTGCACGGAGGGAGGTGGCGGCGGTGCGGTTTGCGGAACTGCTGGGCAACGAGACATTGAAAGCGCAGTTCTGCGCCGCGCTGGACAGCGGACGCCTGTCCCACAGCTACCTGCTCACCGGCCCGGCCGGCTCCGGAAAGCACACCCTGGCCCGGCTGCTCGCCGCCGCCATGGAGTGCGAAGGCCCCCAGCCGCCCTGCGGCGTCTGCCGCGCCTGCCGGAAAGCCCTCTCCGGCAATCACCCCGACATCCTGATGGTCGATGACCCGGAGCGCAAGCAGGTCCCCGTCAATCTCGTCCGCCAGGCCAGGACCGAGCTGTTCGTCCGGCCCAACGAGGGCCGGCGGAAGGTCCTCATCTTCCCCCGTGCCCAGGATCTGAACGCCTCGGCGCAGAACGCCCTCCTGAAAGTGCTGGAGGAGCCGCCGGACTATGGGGCGTTCCTGCTGCTGGCCCGGTCGCCGGAGGCGCTGCTGCCCACCATCCGCTCCCGCTGCGTGGAGCTGCGGCTCTCCCCGCTGGACCGCGAAACCCTCCTGGACGCGCTGCGTCAGCGGTTCCCCGACCGGCCCGAGGCCGATTGGGAGGCGGCCGCCGCCCGCTCCGGCGGCTTCCTGGGGCAGGCCGAAGCGCTGTTGCAGGGCGACGCCCTCCAGCTGCCTCAGGCCGCGCAGTTCGCCGAGGCCTACGCCGGCCGGGACACCCTCGCCCTAGTGGAGCTGTTTTGCTCCATGGAGAAGTGGAAGCGCAACCAGCTGGCCCCGGTGCTCGAGCAGTTGCGGCCGCTGCTGGCGCAGGCATTGCAGGCCCGGCAGGGCTGCCCGGTGCTGTCACCCGGAGCCCGCGCCATCGCCGAGCGCCGGACGGCACAGGAGCTGCTGTCCGCCTGCGAGACAGTCCGCCAGGCGCTGGAGGACTGCTGGGCCAACGTGTCGGTGGCCAACATCTGCGCGTGGCTTCTGGTCCAGCTGCGCTGACGCCGCAGCTGTATATTGCTGACGAAAAAGAGTCGGTTTTTCAGAGTATCGCCGAGCCGTGCTCGCACGGCGGCAGGGGCTTTCCAGTAAAGCCACCGCAGTTGTGTACTGTTGTCTAAAAAAGGAGATTTTGTTTGTATGGATGAGTTGCAAAAGGTGCCGCAGGTGGAAGACGCGGGCTGCGCCGGATGCGGCGGCTGTCCGGCCCGGGCGGCTCAGACGGAGCTGGCGGACGCCGTGGACGACGCGCTGGCCGCCGAGCTGCTCCCCCCCGCTCCGGCGGAGGAAGCGCCGCCGGCCGAGCCGGAGCGCGTCCGCGTGGTGGATATTCACTTCCGCTCCGGCGGCAAGATTTACTACTTCGACCCCGGCGAGCTGGAGCTGTCCCCGGGGGACCACGTCATCATCGACACCGCCCGCGGCCCCGAATACGGCATCTGCGCCAGCGGCTGCCACCAGGTCCTGGAGACCGACGTCGTCGCGCCTCTGCGCAAGGTCCTCCGGGTGGCCACGGCCCAGGACGAGAAAATCGCCGCCGACAACCGGGAGAAGGAGAAGCGCGCATACCAGATCTGCCTCCAAAAGATTCACGACCACCACCTGGAGATGCAGCTGGTGTCGGCGGAGTGCGCCTTTGACGGCAGCAAGATTCTCTTCTTCTTCACGGCCGACGGCCGGGTGGACTTCCGGGAGTTGGTGAAGAACCTGGCCTCGGTCTTCCGCACGCGCATCGAGCTGCGGCAAATCGGCGTGCGGGACAAGGCCAAGATGATTGGCGGCCTGGGCGTCTGCGGCCGGCCCTTCTGCTGCACGGAGTTCCTGGACGATTTCCAGCCGGTGTCCATCAAGATGGCCAAGACCCAGAACCTGAGCCTGAACCCCACGAAGATCTCCGGCACCTGCGGCCGGCTGATGTGCTGCCTCAAGTATGAGCAGGAGGCCTACGAGGGCCTGCTCCAGACGGCCCCCAAGGCGGAGTCCTTCGTGGACACCCCCGACGGCCGAGGCACGGTCTGCGACGTGAACCTGCTGCGCCAGACGGTCAAGGTCCGGATGGAAGACCATCCGGAGACCATCAACACGTATCAGAACAGCGAAATCGCCATTTTGCGCAACGGCAAGGCCAAGAAGAACGACCCGCCAATCCCCCGGGATCTGGCGCCCATCTCCGGCAGGCCTCACGCCCCGCGGAAGCTGGAGTCCGCGCCGCCGGCCGCCCGGCGGCAGGAGGAGTCCATGACCCAGCTGTTCCGGAAGCTGGACGAGTACGCCGCCCCCTCCGCCCCGCGGCCCGAGGCCGGCCCGGAGGCCGCCGCGCCGGAGGAGAAGCCCGAGGGCGGTTCCTCCCGCCGCCGGTCCCGCCGCCGCCGCAAGCCCGCCGGCCAGAAGGCCGAAACCGCCGCGCCGCAGGCCGGCGGTGAGCCGAAGCCCCAGCGGCCCAAGGGGGAGCACCCCCGGGGCGACCGCCGCCCCGCCGAGGCCCAGGCTCCCCAGGCAGCCCCGCCGGCAGCCGAGGGAGAGGGCAAGCCCCGCTCCGGCCGCCGTCGCCGCCGCCGTCCCCGCAGCCATGGCGGCGCCGCCGCCCCGCCGCCGGCAGAATAACACACGCCCGCCCGGGAGTTTTTCTCCCGGGCGGGCGTTTTGACGGCCCATGACTGGAGGTATGAACCGTGGAATTCGTTTACTGCAAAGTGGAAATTTTCGTGCCCGCGTCCCATCTGGAGGCCATCCGGGAGGCGCTGGCGTCGGTGGACGCCGGCCACGTGGGCCGGTACGACCGCTGCCTCTCCTACGGCCCGGTCACCGGCTGCTGGCGGCCCCTGGCCGGCACAGCCCCGTACCTGGGCCGGGCGGGCGAACTCTGCGAGGCCCCGGAGCTGAAGGTGGAGGTCACCTGCCCCACCGAGCGGGTCGAGGCGCTCCTCGCCGCCGTGCGGGCCGCGCACCCCTATGAGGAGCCGGTCATCAACGTCCTCCCGCTGCTGCGGATCGGCCTCTGAGCGGAGCGCCGCCGTCAGACGACTGTGGCCAGATACGCGGTGATGGCGTCCAGGAAGATCTTGCCGTACCGCTCGGCCTTGACCTGGCCGACGCCGGAGACCGCCCGGAACTGCGCCATGGTCTCCGGCTGCCGCCGGGCCATGTCCGCCAGGGCCGCGTTGGAGAAGATGACGTAGGCCGGCACGCCCTCCTGCCGGGCCAGCCGCAGCCGCAGTGCCTTGAGGGCCGCCAGCAGCCCGCTGTCCCCCGCCTCCGGCGCAGCGGCCGGCGCACGGAGATGGTCCTCCTCCGGCCGCTCCGGCAGGCCCACCGTCTTCCCGCGGTACAGCACGTCGCCGGCCGCCGCCGTCAGGCGCAGGGTGCCGTAGGACGGGTCCCGGCGGAGATAACCCAGCTGCTCCAGCCGGTCCACGTAGCGGCTGACCTCCCCCTGGGGCACGCCGCCCATCAGGTTGTAGGTGGTCAGCCCGTCCAGTCCCAGCTCCAGCAGCCGCTTGTCCCGGCTGCCCCGGAGGACGCGGACGACCAGCGTCGGGCCGACCCAGTAGCCGAGATGGTCGCGGATCCGCTTGACGCAGGAGAGGATCTGCTGGGCCGGCACGGTCATGTCCCGCATGGCCGCCGCCGCGCAGCAGTTCCCGCAGGCGCCGCACTGCGCCTCGGCCGCCTGACCGAAGTAGCCCAGCAGGTACGCCCGCAGGCAGCCCTCGGTCCGGCAGTAGCCGTCCATCTGCGCCAGCCGCTGCCGGTCCCGCAGCCGCAGCTGGGCCCGGATCTCCTCGGGCAGCTCCGCCTCCTCGCCGCTGTGGTCGATGAGGTACTCGGCCGTGGTCACGTCGCCGCGGGCATAGAGCAAAATGCAGTCGGCCTTCTCCCCGTCCCGGCCGGCGCGGCCGGCCTCCTGGTAGTAGGCCTCCAGGCTCTTGGGCATATTGAAGTGGATGACGTAGCCCACGTTGGACTTGTCGATGCCCATGCCGAAGGCGTTGGTGGCCACCATGACGCTGCGGCGGTCGTACTGGAAATCCTCCTGGTTCTGCCGCCGCTCCTGGTCGGAGAGGCCGGCGTGGTAGCGGGTGGCCGCGATGCCGGCGTCACAGAGACGCTCGCAGACCGACTCCACCCGCGCCCGGGTGGAGCAGTAGACGATGCCGCAGCGGCCGGGCCGCTCCTGAATCAGGTGCAGCAGGGCGGCCATCTTGTCCCGGGGCCGCAGCACGTCGAAGTAGAGGTTCGGCCGGTCGAACCCGGTGACCAGCACCTTCGGGTTTTGGAGGCCCAAGAGCTCGATGATGTCGTCGCGGACCTCCGAGGTGGCGGTGGCCGTAAAGGCCCCCACGGCCGGCCGCCGGGGCAGGCCCGCCAGAAAGTCCGCGATGCGCCGGTAGCTGGGCCGGAAATCCTGGCCCCACTGGGAGACGCAGTGGGCCTCGTCCACGGCCAGCAGGGAGAGCGCCTGCCCGCCGGCCAGCTGGGAGAAGCCCTCCAGCTCCAGCCGCTCCGGCGCCACGTAGACCAGCTTGTAGGCCCCCCGGCGGATGCCGCCGTAGAGCTCCCGGTACGCGCCCTCCTCCATGCCGCTGTGGAGGCAGGCGGCCGGCACGCCGGCGCTCCGGAGGGCGGCCACCTGGTCCTTCATCAGGGAAATCAGCGGCGAAACGACCAGCGTCAGCCCCGGCAGCAGCAGGGCCGGCAGCTGGTAGCACAGCGACTTGCCGCCGCCGGTCGGCATGATGCCCAGGCAGTCCCGGCCGGCCAGGAGGGCGTCTATCAGCTGCTCCTGGCCGGGCCGGAAGCCGTCGTTGCCGAACACCCGGCGATTCACTTCATATTTGTCCACAGTCCGCACGTCCCCCGTCGCCGCCCCCGCGGGGGCGCCGCAAATTCTCCGGATACTATACCACACCGCCCCCCGGCGGGGCAAGCCCTTGCCGGAAGCGGCCGGCCGTGGTATGATAGGATATATTGAATTCTACTTTTGGGAGGCGGCAGCCATGAAAACCATCGGCCTTCTCGGCGGCATGAGCTGGGAGAGCACCATCCCCTACTACCGGATCCTCAATGAAACCGTCAAGGAGCGGCTGGGCGGGCTCCACTCGGCCAGGCTGCTGCTGTACAGCGTGGACTTCGCCGAAATCGAGGCCCTCCAGGCCACGGGCCGGTGGGACGAGAGCGCCCGGATCCTCGGCGACGCCGCTGCCGCCCTGGAGCAGGCCGGCGCGGAGCTGCTGGTCATCTGCACCAACACCATGCACAAGGTGGCCCCGGAGATCCAGGCGCGGATCTCCATCCCCCTCCTCCACATCGCCGACGCGACGGCCGACGCGCTGCTGGAGGCCGGCATCTCCGTCACGGCCCTGCTGGGCACCCGGTACACCATGACCCAGGACTTCTACCGGGCGCGGCTGGAGGCCCGGGGCCTCCGGGTCCTGACGCCCGAGGGCGAGGACCTGGACACCGTCCACCGGATTATCTATGAGGAGCTGTGCCTGGGCGTCGTCTCGCCGGACTCCCGGCGGGCCTACCAGGCCGTCATCGGCCGGCTCCAGGACCGGGGCGCCCAGGCGGTCATCCTGGGCTGTACGGAGATTGGCCTGCTGATTCACCAGGAGGACGTCCCCCTTCCGGTTTTCGACACCACCGAGCTCCACGCCCGCAAGGCCGCGCTGACGGCGCTGGGCGAATAAAAAAGAAGGGCGCCGGCCGGGGCTTCCCCGGCCGGCGCCCTGTTTCGCAGCTTGTCTACTCCTCCTCCATCTCGGAGCGGAGCGTCAAATCGTAGCCCTGTTCCAGCAGCCACCGGGCCGTGCGGGAGTCCACCGTCGGCACGATGTCCGCCGTCTTGCTGGCCACCGTCAGCACCACCCGCGTCGAGCCGCCGGCCGTGCTGTCCACCGTGTGGTCGAACACCAGATACACGTCGGCCTGGTACTCGTATGCGCTGGTGTCCTCGAAGGTGAACACCGCCGAGCGGCCCAGCAGCCCGTCGCGCAGGTCCGGCAGGATGCACGTCTCATACAGCGAGAACGCCTCCTCGCCCGACAGCTCCTCCGTGCGGTAGCCGCCGGTCCCGTCCTCGTAGAAATTCACCGAGGCATAGCTGACCGAGGCGGCCGTCACGTCAAAGGTGGGCGTATACTCCAGATAGACGATATACGGGTCCCGGACAATCTCGGCATACTGCCGCGGCAGGGACTCCTCCTCCCGCCACAGCGCCTCGGTGCAGTAGATCTGATACTCGCGGGCCAGGGTCCGCCCGTCCCGCAGCTGGTAAATCAGCTCCAGGCGGGTGAAGTCAATCGCCCCGTCGGAGGACGGATACGCCCGGCCCAGCCGCTCCTGGTCCGCCTTCTGGTCCAGGATGGTCCGGTGCAGGGTGATGCAGTCGGCAATGTGGGCCTCGTCGGTGATGACGACGCTGTCCCAGAGGGCCGAGCCGTCCAGGGTGATGCTCTCCACCTCCGCGGCCTCCGGCACCCGGCGCTCGAAGCCGAAGGCGTCGAACTCCATCAGGGCCACCGCCGCCAGCAGGCAGGCGGTAAACACCCCGAAGCCAATCCACTCCCGCCGGAACACCCGGAAGGTCTTTTTCAGCAAAATCTCCGCGGCAAAGTACCCCAGGAAGCCGCCCAGCAGCAGACACACCACCACCGCCGCCAGGCCCGGGCCGTTGTAGCCGCCGAAGAAGGACTGCGCGGCCAGGACGCCCAGCACCAGCGAGCAGGCCGTCGTGAAGACGTACTTGAGGACCCGCCGCAGGGGCCGGACCGCGATGACGTCGCCGGCCGTCTCCATCCGCCGCCCGCGGAACAGCAGCACCGACAGCGCCAGCAGCGCGAGGCCCACCAGCCCCAGCGCCGCCAGATAGGGCCAGCCGTGGAAGGCGCAGGAGTACGCCGCGCCGTCCCCCTCGCTGCGGACGACCACATCCAGCCGCTGCATCAGGTAATAGGCCGGGGACAGGCGGGAGAGCGCCATATAGCCGCTGTCGCGCATCCCGTAGACAAAGGTGGACAGGACGGTGACAATCACGTCGTTGAGGACCACCGCCCCGTAATTCAGCAGCAGATACAGCGCCGGCAGGGCCGCCAGCTGCCCGACGATGGCGGCGCAGAGGGCCGCCAGGCCGTAGAAGAACAGAAACTCCAGGGACAGCAGGCCGAAGGCCTGGAGCGCCACCTCCAGCCCCGGCAGGCCCGCCGCGCCGGCGGCCGCCCAGGTGGCGGCGGCAACGACGGCGTTCGGCGCCAGGCTGACCGTCAGCGCCGAGAGGAGGTTTGTCAGGCACCAGGCCTCCCGGCGAATCGGCAGGGCCGCAAACGTGTTGACGCTCCGGGCCGAAAACGTCCAGCCGAAGAAGACCATGGCCGCCGCTGCGGCATACAGCATCGCGCACAGCGCGCCAATGCGCAGGGCCTTCGTCAGCACCAGGTACTGCAGGTCCCCCAGCAGGAAGCGCCCCGCGTCGGCCTGGGTCACGATGGCCATGGGCAGCATCAGCAGCCACAGCAGCAGATAGACGCCCCACAGCGGCGCAAAGCGAATCAGGTTTTTCCGGTAGACGGCAGCGCTAAAGAGCGAGGTTCTTGACCGCATAGTCGGCGCCTCCCAGTTCATAGATGAAGATTTCCTCCAGCGAAAGGGGCAGCAGGTCGAAGAAAATCGGCAGCGTGGCGGCAATCCGGTCGGTGACCTCCCGCTGGGAGCCGCGGACAATCAGCGTCCGCACCCGGCCGGCGGCCGACTGATGGAGAATCTCCAGTCCCTTGGGCAGCGGGTTTTCCGTGACCAGCTGCACCTTGACGATGTTGTCCTGGAGCTCGGCCAGCGGGCGCTCGAGCAGCATCTTCCCGCGGTTGAGGATGCCCACGTGGTCGCAGACGTCCTCCAGCTCCCGCAGGTTGTGGGAGGAGACCAGCACCGTCGCGCCCCGCTGGGCCGTGTCGTTGAGAATCAGGCTCCACAGCTGCCGGCGCATCACCGGGTCCAGCCCGTCCACCGGCTCGTCGAGCAGCAGGTAGTCCGGCCGCATACACAGGGCCAGCCAGAAGGCCGCCTGCTTGAGCATCCCCTTGGAGAGGCGGCGCATCGGCATCCGCTCGTCGAGGCGGAAGGCCTCCCCCAGGGTCTTGTACAGCTTCTCGTCAAACTTCGGGTAGATGCCCCGGTAAAAGCGCATCATGTCCCGGATGGTGGCCTGGGGCAGGTAGTAGATCTCGTCGGGAATCGAGGCGATGCGGGCCTTGGTGTCGGCGTTCTCATAGACCGGCGCGCCGTCGATGAGCACCTGCCCGCTGTCGGGCCGCAGCACGCCGGTCAGATGGCGCAGCAGCGTCGTCTTGCCCGCACCGTTGGGGCCCACCAGGCCATAGACGGCGCCGTCGGGCACCGCCAGGTGCAAATCGTCCAGGGCGCGGAAGCCGTCGAAGACCTTGACCGCGTGCAGCACGGTAATCATGGCGTCTCTCCTTCCAGCAGCGTGTGGAGCCGGGCAGCCAAATCCGCCTCTGGGACACCCAGCCGCAGCAGCTCCGATGCGGCCTCGTTGAAGGCCTCCAGCAGCGTCTCCCGCCGCCGGTCCGTCACCTCGCTCAGGGCCGCGGCAAAGGAGCCCTTGCCGGCGATGGAGTAGATGAACCCCTCGGCCTCCAGCTCCCGATAGGCCCGCTGGATGGTGTTGGGATTGATGGCCAGCTCCGCCGCCAGCTCGCGCACGCTGGGCAGCCGCTCCCCGGTGGGCAGCCCGCCGGAGAGGATGAGCTTGCGGAACCCGTCCTTCACCTGCTCATAGATGGGCTTGGAGTCCCGATAGTTCAGCGTTATCAAGAGACCCTCCCCCTCCCGGCAGCATACTGTATTGCCAATAATAGTACAGATAGTATATGCAGAACCGCGCCGTTTGTCAAGGCGGGGCTTCCCTTTTTCCCGTGGATTTGCTATACTGGGGGCGTCTGAAATTCCTTGTCAGGAGGCGGTATCCTATGGTCAAGCACATTGTCATGTGGAAATTCCGGGAGGGAACCCAGGCGCAGATGCGGGAGTTCCTGGACGGCCTGGAATCGCTGCGGGGGCAGATCCCGCAGATTGTGGAGATGGAAATCGGCGTCGATTGGGGCGCCAAGGGCAACTACGACGCCGTGCTGGTGTCGGTCTTCCGGACCCGCGAGGACCTGGAGGCCTATAAGAGCGACCCCCGCCACGTGGCGGTGTCCGCGCTGTGCAAGTCCATCCGCACCGACCGGGTGGCCGTGGACTACGAGTTCTGACGCGCCCGGCACACCAATCGCGCCCCCGCCAGCCGGCGGGGGCGCGATTTTTCTGTGCAAACCCATCGCAGACATGGGCCACGGGCCGCTCTCCGCGGCGCAGGAGGGTTTATGGCTTGCTCCGGTACAGGCTGCCGTCGCCGCCCATGAGCGCTGTCATCTCCTCAATGCGCTCCAGGGGGAACGGCGGCGCCGTCAGCGGCCGCCCGCTCCCTTGTCCTGTCGTTCTGGGGGCAGACGGAGGGCAAACCCTCTCCTATATCAACCGGGATTCTCGTTCCATGGGACAGACGGGAGGACGCCCTCCGCCGCATCCGGCAGCGGCGCGTCCGGCCGGGACAGCTCCCGGCGCATCCGCAGCATCACCGCGACGGACAGCACGCCGGCCAGCAGCGACGAACCGGCGAAGTTCAGCCACAGCCCCGTCAGCCCCAGGGGCCACAGCAGCGCCACCAGCGCCACCGGGAACAGCAGCGCCGCCGAGACGGAGATCCACGCCGCCGGCGCCGACTTCTCAATGGCCAGCATATAGCTCTGGGTCGCAAAGGAGAACCACCGGGTCAGGTACGTCAGGGCAAACAGCCGCAGCGCCGTCCCCGCCATGGAGAGGAACGCGCCGTCGGCGTCGGCCATGAACATCCGCGTGATGCCCGAGGGGAACGCGGCAATGCAGACGGCCGACACCAGCGAGACGATACACGCCGCCGTGAAGCAGCACCGCTCGATGGCCCGCACCCGGCCCCGGAGCCCGGCGCCCCAGTTGTAACCCACCGCCGGCTGAAGGGAGTCGCACATCCCGTAGAGCAGCGGCTGGATGAAGCCCTCGACGTACATCAGGATGCCGTAGACCGACACCGCCGACTCCCCGCCCAGGCGCACCAGCACAACGTTCATCAGAATCGACGTCAGCCGCCCGGCGATGTTGTTGAGGAAGTTGGGCGCGCCGCAGGTGACAATCTGCCGAATCATTGGCCTGCTGAACTTCGGCCGGCAGAACCGCAGCTGGAGCTTCCGGGCCCAGAAGGGGGCCAGCGCCAGCAGCGCCGCGACGAACATACCGGTGTTCGTCGCCAGGGCCGCGCCCCAGAGGCCGAAGCGCAGCTCGTGGAGGAACACGAACTCCAGCACGCTGATGAGCACCGCCATCAGGATGTTCAGCACCATGCTGCGGCGGATCTTCCCGCAGATCCGCAGGAAGTTGTCCACGGCGAAGACGATGGTCGTCAGCGGGGCGCAGAGGGCGCTCACCCGCAGGTACTGCACGGCCAGCCGGGCAAATTCCCCCTCGGCGCCCATGAGGCGGATGAACAGCGGCGCGCCGGCAAACAGGGCCGCCCCCAGGGCCGCGCCGGTGAGGACAATCAGGATGCAGGCGCAGGTGAAGATGTTGTCGGCCTCCCGGTCCCGCTTCCGGCCCAGGCTGATGGAGATGGGCACCGACGCGCCCACGCCAATCAAATCGGCCAGGGAAAAATTGATGATGACCAGAGGCATCGCCAGGTTCAGCGCCGCAAAGGCGGTGTCGCCCAGAAAGCGGCCGACGAAGATGCCGTCGAGCAGCTGCCACAGCGCCGAGGCCAGCATCCCGACGGCCCCGGGCAGGGAGGCCCGAAAAAAGAGCCGCAGCGGCGGCGTCTCGGTGAACAGTCTTCTTGGATTCATACGTCATCTCCTTTTTCCGTGGAAGCGTCCCGTCCGCCCCGGCTCCGCTCCCGCAGCGCGCGGCAGAGCCGGGCGGCAAAGTGGTCGTAGGCGTCGATGAACGCCGGGGAAAACGTCTCCAGGGTCTCGGCCAGGGCTTGTTCCTCCGCGGCCTTCACCGGGGCCAGCAGCCGGCGGGCGTAGGCGCGGCCGGCCTCGGTCAGCACCAGCGTCTTCTCCCGGCCGTGGACGGCCAGCGTCATATATCCGGCCCGCTCCAGGTCCCGGACAATGGTGTTGACGGTCGTCTTGGGAATCAGCCACTCCTCACAGATCTGCGTCTGGGTGCGCGGCCGGCCGTCGTCCAGCGCGTAGAGCAGGGCCAGCTTGTTCTCGTTGATGCCCATGGCTCTGGCGCAGAGGTAGTATGCGCCGTCAATCCGGTTGTTGGCGGCCGTCAGCCGCGCAATTCCTTCCCCGTTGGATGCCCGCTTCTGCAAGGTGCTCCCCCCGCTCTTAACAGTTCGATTTCGTACCGATGTCGGTGCAGGAGAGAGTATAGTACGGATTCGTATCTTTGTCAAGGCCCTCCCGCCGGAGGCATGGAAAAACCCCTCCGCCCAAACGGGCGGAGGGGTTCCGGCGTGTCGAGAAACTCGACACGCTGTCGCCAAAAGGATGGATCTCAGGCGATGGAGATGCCGGCCTTCTTGAGGATGGTGGGGACGTTCTGCTCGGCGCCGATGGCCATGATGTGGACGCCGTCACACAGCTTGGCGTCCCGCAGCTGCGCGATGAACTCAGCGGCCATCTCGATGCCCAGCTGCATCGGCAGGCCCTTGACGCCCTTCTCCTTGCCCTCGGCGGCCGCGGCGGCCAGGCGGTCAATCATGGCCTGGGGCACGGCGATGCCCGGGACGTTCTCGTTCATGAACTTGGCCATGCCCGCGCCCTTGAGGGGGATGACGCCGGCCATGATGTGGCAGTGGATGCCGGCCTTGTCCACCAGGTCCATAAAGCGCTTCAGGCTCTCCAGGTCGAAGATGCCCTGGGTCTGGATGTACTTGGCGCCGGCGTCCACCTTCTGGCGCAGCTTGTTGATTTGCAGCTGAATCGGCTCGTAGACCGGGGTCACGGCCGCGCCCTTGTAGAACCGGGGCGTGGGCCCCTGGAGGTCGTTGCCGCCGCAGTCCTTGCCGGTGGCCTCCACGGTGGAGAGCATCCGGAGGATGCCCACCGAGTCCAGATCGTAGACCGGCTTGGACTGGCTGCAGTCGCCGACCATCGGGTGGTCGCCGGTCAGGGCCAGCATGGTGTCGATGCCGAAGGCGGCGGCCGAGAGCAGGTCGCCGAGGATGCCCATCCGGCTGCGGTCGCGGCCGGTCACCTGGAGGATGGGCTCGACGCCGGCCTCCTTGAGCTTGATGCACAGCCCCAGGGACGAGGCCTTGAGACATGCCGACTGCATATCCGTGACGTTGACGGCGTGGACCTTGCCGCTGAGCAGGGCGGCCGACTCCAGCTGCTCGGAGAAGTCGCAGCCCTTGGGCGGGGCCATCTCGGCCGTGACGCCAAATTCACCGCGCTCGAGCGCGTTTTCCAGAAGACTCATCGCTTATTTCCCCCTAATGTTGATGGTTCTCGGATAGGCCACGTCGTGGTAGCCCTTGTCCTCGCGGGTCTGGCCCAGCTTCTCCAGCTGGCCCAGGGACTCCAGGCGCTTGTAGATTTGGATCCAGGCGCAGTCGTTCTCCGGGTTGACCTCGCACTTGCCGTTCTTGGCGCCGCCGCAGGGGCCGTTGACGAGGCTCTTGGCGCAGCGGGTGATGGGACAGATGCCGCCGGTCTTGCCCAGGACGCAGTTGCCGCACAGGTGACATGCCTCCTCAAAGAGGCCGAACTTCACGGCCTCGCCCAGGAACATGGTGTTGTTGGCCGGATACGTCGGCACGGGGACGTTGTTGGCCACCACCTGGGTGCCGTCGCCGCAGGCCATGCAGACCACGGCCTCGGCCCCGGCGGAGGCGAAGTTCTTGACCTTGCCCTTCGTGGTCAGGTTCATGCAGCAGTAGTCGGACATGGCCGTGGCCACCACGGTCTTGCCGTGGGCCTCCAGATAGGCCTTGAGCTCGCCGACCTCCTTCTCGCCGCCGGTGGCGCAGGCCGTGGCGCAGCTGCCGCAGCCGATGATGGCAATCTTCTTTGCATCACCAATCATGGCCATCAGCTCTTCGATGGGCTTTTTTTGCGTGACAATCATGATGCTTAACTCCTTTATTTCCGTAGTCGCTTGCGCGAACGGGACTTCCGGGCAGGCGCCGCTCCAATGAGGCGGGCGCAAAAGGGACCGCCGACAGCCTCTGCGCATCCGGCGGCCTTCGTTCAGAATTATACCACAGCCCCCGGGAAATTCAATGGAGTTTCGGAATGTTTTCGGAAATTCCGACGGGATTTCATGGTTTTTTGGGAAACTGGTTCAAAATTCCAATTTCCCTCTAGGCGGACGGCCCTCCCGTGTGATAGAATAAGGGCGATAGGCCCTCCCGCGGGAATTCCGGCGGACGGGTCGCTACTTTGGAGACACAGAGGGAGCGTGATGCGGAATGACGACGGCCCAACTGCGGATGCTGCTGGAACTGTACCAGCGTCACGCGGAATCGATGTTGCAGCTGGCGTACTATCGGCTGAACGACGAAAAGGTGGCACGGGAGCTGGTCCACGACGTGTTTTTTCTGGCCGCATGCAGACCGGAACGCCTGTTCCGCAGCGACAAAGGGCCGAAGGTGTGGCTGTACTTTGCCCTGTCCCGCCTGTCCCGGCAGGAGGAGCGGCGGGAAGCGTATCTGCGGGAATACAAAACCATGGACCCCATCGCCCTGTACACCGGCGGCGGCGAGGATGCGCTGCACGCCTACGATATGCTGCCCGCCGGTCTCACGGAAGGCGAGCGGGAAATCCTGATGCTGCGCCTGCGGAACCGTCTGCCCTATGAAGTCATCGCCTATCTGTGCCGCACCACGCCCGACGCCTGCCGGGTGCGCTATGGCCAGGCGGTGCGCCGCTGCGAGGCCCTGCTTCGCCGGCAGGGGCGGCGCCGCTGATTCGATACTGAAAAGAAGACCGCCGCGGAACGGAAGGCTAGCCGTTCCACGACGGTCTTCTTTTTTGCCCCGCCCGCGCGGGGCGCAGGCGGCTTTCAGGGCAGCAGATCTCCGACCGCCTCCAGCAGGTGGACGGGAGAGAGCTGCGACCGGTTCATCCGCCGCACCAAATCGCTGGCCGTCTCCCAGCTGAGCGACACATCGTGCACCACCCCCGCCGGCTCCCACCGGCCGCCGTAGTTCCGCTCCGCCGCAACGGCGTACGTCGGATACCACCCCGTGTCCTCCCGGTAGCGGGTCTCCGTCACGAGGCGGTACCGCCAGAGCGTGACGCCCTCGAGCAGCGTCTCCAGCCGGCACAGGTCCGCCGGCCATTCCCGCCCCGTCATCCGGGAGAGCATATACCCGATGGCCCGCTCCGCCGTCTGAAAGGTCGTGTCTGACCGGCCATGCTCAATCTCCCGCAGATGGGCCTGGCTCATCCCCGGCCCGTTGGCTACCTCCTCCTGCGTGCATCCGCTCAGCCGCCGCAGCTGACGGAGCAGGTAGCCAATGTTCTCTTTCCCTGCCATTGTCATCCCTCCTGCCCCCAGTATACACGAAATCCGCAGCCTGTTCCAGTCGGTATACCGGCGCTTTGCCAATTTTTTTCAGGTTGACACCAGAATTTTACTACATCTGTCATGGACCGTCCAGGCAGCTCGCTACCAACAAAAAACCGGAACGGGCGCCGCCGGTTGGCAGCGCCCGTTTCGTTGAATCGCGTCAGAGCTCCTGTTCCAGCACGCTGATGCGGGAACGGTCGCCGATGACAAACAGCAAATCGTCCGGCCGGAACTCATAGTCCGGCGTGATGTCCGTCAACACCTCGCCCCGGTGCTCGATGGCGATGATGTTCAGGCCGTAGCGCCGGCGGACGTCCACGTCCACCACCCGCTTGCCCACAAAGCTCTTGGGCGTCATCGCCTTGGAGATGTCGATTTTTTCGTTCAGCTCAATGTAGTTGAGAATCTTCGACGGCTCCAGCCGGCGGGCCAGGCGGACGGCCATGTCCCGCTCCGGATAGACCACTTCGGCCCCCAGCTTTTCCAGAATCTCGCCGTGGGGCGCGCTGGTGGCCTTGGCGACCACCCGCTCGATGCCCAGGCCCTTCAGGTAGAGCGTCGTGAGAATCGACACGTCCATCCGCTCCCCGATGCAGACCACCGCCACGTCGCAGTTCTGGATGCCCGTCTCCCGCAGGGTCTCCTTGTCCAGCGAGTGGACGACGAAGGCGTTTTCGGTGTAGTCCCGCAGGCAGCGGATCCGCTCCTCGTCGGCGTCAATGACGAGGATTTCCCGGTTGTGATTGGCCAGCTCGATGGCCAGCGCCGTGCCGAAGCGGCCCAGGCCGATGATGCCATACGACTTGCCGGCATCCTTGTTTTTTCCGAAACTCAATGAAAAAACCTCCTCAACCGATGGCGATGTTGCCCTCGGGATAGTGAATCCGCTCTTCGCGGCCAAAGTACCACAGCGTGGCCACCGTCAGCGGCCCCAAGCGTCCGATATACATAATTAAAATACACAGCAGCTTGCCCAAATCGCAGATGTTCGGCGTGATGCCGGTGGAGAGGCCCACGGTGCCGAAGGCGCTGGTCACCTCGAACAGCACGTCCATCAGCCGCAGCTCCGGCTCCAGGGCAGCCAGGATCCAGGTGCCCGTCACCACCACGGCCAGCGCCATCAGCGTCAGGACCATGGCCTTGTGGATGGCCTCCCGGGGGATGCTGAAGTGGAAGGCCTTGGCGCTCCGGTTGGTCGCGGCCGCCTTGATGGCCTGGAGCAGCACGAAGAACGTGCTGGTTTTGATACCGCCGCCGGTCGATCCGGGGGAGGCGCCGATGAACATCAGCACCGTCAGCACCAGCAATCCCGCGTTGGAGAACGTCCCCAGGGGATACGTGGAGAAGCCGGCGGTTCTGGCCGACACGCTGTGGAAGAACGCCCCCAGCCACGTGACGTCCTCGGTCAGCTTCACCAGCAGGGTGCCGACGACAATCAGCGCGGCGCTGACCGTCAGGACCACCTTGGAGTGGAGCCGCAGGCGGTGGAACCGCAGGCGGTTGTCCCACAGGTCCTTGATGACCCAGAAGCCGATACCGCCGAAGATAATCAGGCCGCAGGTGGTCAGATTCAGCAGCACGTTGTCCTGGTAGGGAATGAGGTTCTGGAAGTTGCCCAGCACATCGAAGCCGGAGTTGTTGAACGCGGCCACCGAGTGGAAAAAGCTGATGCCCAGCGCCCGCCAGAAGGGGTAGTCCTGGCTGAAGACGATGAGGCTGAGCAGCGCGCCGGCCGTCTCGAAAATCAGCGTCGTCAGCAGGATGCTCTTGACGAACCGGATGAGGCCGCGGCCGGAATCCAGGTTCATGGCCTCGCGAATCAGCAGCCGGCCCTTCAGGTCAATTTTCCGGCCCATGGCCAGGATGATGCCGGCGCCCACGGCCGTGACGCCCAGGCCGCCCACCTGAATCAGCAGCGCCAGAATAAACTGCCCGAAATACGTGAACGTATCGCCGGCGTCCACGGCGACCAGACCCGTCACGCACACGGCGCTGGTGGAGGTGTAGAGCGAGTCGATGTACCGCAGTTCCACACCGTCCTGGACGCTGATGGGCAGCATCAGCAGCAAGGAGCCCAAGAGGATTACCGTCAGGAAGCCCAAGGCGATAATCCGTGCTGGCGAAAGCCGCCAGAGTCGTTTCACAGCCAAATCCCTCCATCTTCCGCCCGCAGCCGGGCCCGGCGGTCGTTCCACCGGATTGTAGTACCCATTGTACCGCTTTCTTCATTAAGATGCTGTTAAGGTTATCAAATTTTTCAGGAAATGTCAAACGGCCGGCGCTCCATTTTCCGGCGAAAACCGCAGTTTTCATCCAGCAATGCCAGTCATAACCGGCAGCGGGCCTCCGATTTTTCGGGATTGGCGGAAAAATGGAGCGCAAGCGGTTGCCCCGGGCCGGCAGCCGTGGTACACTGGGGGTATCCAAACCACACGACAAGGAGGAATCTTCCATGCGTTTCGACCACTTCAACTTCAACGTCCTCGACCTGGAGCGGAGCCTCCGGTTCTACAAAGACGCCTTCGGGTTCACCCCGGTGCGGGAGAAGGAGGCCGCGGACGGCTCCTTCCGCCTGGTGTACCTGGGCGACGGGGAGACCGGCTTCCAGCTGGAGCTGACGTGGCTCCGGGACCGGACCGAACCCTACGACCTGGGCGAGCTGGAGTACCACCTGGCCGTCCGCACCGGCGACTACGAGGCCGTCCACCGCCGCCACCAGGAGATGGGCATCGTCTGCTTTGAAAACCCGTCGATGGGCATCTACTTCGTCCAGGACCCCGACGGCTATTGGATTGAGGTGGTCCCGGAGCGATGACGGTGCGGCTGTACTACCTCTTTCACAGCGGTGTGGCCGTGGAGACGGCCGAGCGGCTGCTGGTCTTCGACTACTGGAAGGACGGCGCCCTGGCCGGCGGCGTCCCGGCCCTGGCCCGGCGGACCGGGAAACCCCTGACGGTCTTCGTCTCCCACAGCCACCACGACCACTTCCAGCCCGCCGTCTTCGACTGGGCGGCGGCCCTGCCGTCCGTGACGTACGTCCTCTCCGACGACGTGCCGGCCCGGCCCGGCTGCCACGCCATGGGCCCCGGGCAGACGCTGGAGCTGCCGGGGATGACCGTCTCCACCCTCCGCTCCACCGACCAGGGGGTGGCCTTCGTCGTCCGGTGCGAGGGGCTGGCCCTCTACCACGGCGGCGACCTCCACTGGTGGCACTGGAACGGCGAGCCGGAGGCGGACAACGCGG
The DNA here is from genome assembly GCA_904395905.1 of uncultured Oscillospiraceae bacterium. Lineage (GTDB taxonomy): Bacteria > Bacillota > Clostridia > Oscillospirales > Oscillospiraceae > Avoscillospira_A. The sequence goes on from CAJFNZ010000087.1 coordinate 43,751, forward strand.
CTATGGGCCGCGCCTACCGCGCGGAAATTGACCGGCTGGCCGGCCTCCATCTGGACGCGGCCTTCGTCCCCGTGGACGGCCGCCAGGAGGACGCCGCCTTCCTGGGCATCGACTACTTTGCCAGGACCGTGGACTGCCCGCGGCTCATCCCCATCCACGCCGCCTTTGACGGGCGCGCCCTGGCGGCGCTGCCCGGGCGGCCGGGCCCCTGGCAGGGCCGGCTGCTGCTGCTGGACGAGGCCCACCCCACGGCCGCCTTCGAGGCGTAGCCATGGTGCGGATCCTCTACGCCGACGAGGCGCTGTGCGTGGCCGTCAAGCCGTCCGGCGTCCTCTCGACCGACGAGCCCGGCGGGATGCCGGAGCTGGTCCGGGCGGCCCTGGGCGGCGGCGAGGCCCGGACGGTCCACCGGCTCGACCGGGTGGTCAGCGGCCTGATGGTCCTGGCCCGGTCGGCCGATGCGGCGGCAAACCTGTCGGCCCAGATCCGGGCGGACGCCTTCGGCAAGGACTATCTGGCGGTCCTCCACGGCGCGCCGGCGGAGGCGCAGGGCGTCCTCCGGGACCTGCTCCTCCGGAACAAGGCCGAGCGGAAGACCTACGTCGTCGCCCACCGGGAGAAGGGCGTCCAGGAGGCGGAGCTGGCCTACCGGCTCCTGGGCCGCGCCGGGGCGCTGAGCCTGGTGCAGATTGTCCTCCGGACCGGCCGGACCCACCAGATCCGCGCCCAGTTTTCCGCCCGGGGCCTCCCTCTGGCCGGGGACCGGAAGTACGGCTTCCCCGACGGCGTCGAGCCCATCGCTCTGTGGTCCCGCGGGCTGCGCTTCGCCCACCCGTCTACCGGTGCGCCGATGTCCTTTTCTGCGCTTCCGCCGCCGGACGAGATTTGGGCTAAATTCCCATATATCCCAGAATGAGAAGATCCCCGGCGGCAAATTTCGCGGCGGTGTCGGCATTTTTTGGGGATTATTGCTGAAAACCCCCTTTATTTTTTGTGCAATAGTTTGAAACCAGCGAAAATACCCGGAAAGCCGGCGCCGCCTCGCCCGGTTTTTGTGTAGAAAGCGGAAAACGCAGCTTTTTTACAGAAACCAACTTGACCGCCGCTGGGGAACGTGTTATAACAGTATCATTCGGTACGACGTGACAGGCACGACAGGAGCGGCCGCCGGCCGCCGGGGAAGGGAGCGAACGCTGTGTTGGGAGCCGTCTTGGGCCTGGCCTTCGGAGCTGCACAGCTGTATCTCCTGCTGCTGGGTACCGGCGTCCTCGGTCGCCGAGGCTTGCGGATTGGGCCGCTGGTGGCGCAGTTTATCTGCCCGCTGGCCGGCCTTTTGCTGTGCGCCCTGGTCCGCCGGGCGCAGCTGCTGCCCTGTGCCGTCGCCATGTCGGCCGTTTTGATTGTGGGCGCCGTCGTCTGCTTCGTGCGCAGCCGGGCCCGGGATTCCAACAGAAAGAAGGATTGAGAGCGTTGCAAGCTGTGCTGTTGAACTACGGCCTCCTGGCCCTGGGCGCCGTGCTGGCCCTGGCCGGCTGGCTGTGGCGCCGGGCCGTGCAGGCCAGGGCGGCCGACGGCCGCGCCGGGCTGAAGAAGCAGAAGGTCTGGTCCACCATCCTGCTCGTCGCCGGCGCGTGGGTCCTGGTGGAAAAGCTCTTGCAGCTGGTGTTCGGCTCCGTACCCGCCGAGGAGTTCACGGTGGACATCTGGGCCGAGCGGATCCCCATCGGCGGCGTGACCATCAGCGCGACGGTGCTGGCCACCTGGGGCGTGATGGCGGTGCTGCTGGTGCTGGCGGTGCTGTTCCGGGTGCTGGTCGTGCCGCGGATGACCGACCAGCCCAAGGGCGTGCAGAACGTGGTGGAGATGATTATCGAGTTCATCTGCAACATCACCCGGACCAACGTGGGGGACCTGGGGGACCATCTCCCGTCGTACATCTTCTCCGTGGCGGTCTTCATGGTCGGCTGCGCCGCCGTGGAGCTGCTGGGCGTCCGGGCTCCCACGTCGGACATCACCATGACCTTCACGATGGCCCTGATAACCTTCGTCCTCATCAACTACTACGGCATCCGCCGCAAGGGCGTGGCCGGGCGGATCCGCTCCCTGGCCAAGCCCACGCCGGTGGTCTTCCCGATGAAGGTGGTCTCGGACCTGGCGGTGCCGGTGTCCCTGGCCTGCCGGCTCTTCGGCAATATGCTCGGCGGCATGATTGTCATGGACCTGCTCTACATGGCCCTGGGCAACGCCGCCGTGGGCATCCCCAGCGTGCTGGGGCTCTACTTCAACGTCTTCCACCCGCTGATTCAGACGTACATCTTTCTCACCCTGACCCTGACGTTCATCGGCGAGGCCGTCGAATAGCCCCGCCCAATCTTTGGATATTTGACTTTTGGAGGTAGTTCTCATGGATACTGGCATCATCGCAATCGCCGCCGCGCTGGCCCTGCTCCCCTGCGCCTTCGCCGGCCTGGCCATGGGCCTGGCCACCGGCAAGGCCGCCGACGCCACCGCCCGGCAGCCCGAGGCCTCGGGCAAAATCAGCTCCACGCTGCTGCTCGGCCTGGCCCTGACCGAGTCCTGCGCCATCTACGGCTTCGTGACCGCCCTCATCATCGCGTTCACCATGTAAGCCTCGCGAACCCACACAAGGCTGGAAAAGGAGGAGGCAGCATGGAACTCTACCCCATTGATTTGGCGATTCACCTGGTGAACATCGTCGTACTGTACATTCTGCTGCGGGTGCTGGTCTGGAAGCCGGCCCGCAAGTTCATGGCCGCCCGGCAGGAGCGGGTCCAGAAGGAGATGGACCAGGCCCGGCAGCTCCAGGCGGAGGCGGAGAAGGCCAAGGCCGACTACGACGCCCGCCTGGCCGACGTCCAGGCCACCTGCGAGAAGATGCTCGCCGACGGGCGCAAGGAGGCCACGGCCGCCAGCCAGAAATATCTGGACGACGCCAAGGCCGAGGCCAACCGCCTGCTCACCCAGGCCCGGACCGACGCCGACGCCGAGCGGCAGCGGCTGCTGACCGAGGCCCAGAGCCAGCTGGCGGACCTGGCTGTGGATCTGGCCGGCCGCGTGCTGCGCTTCGACGAGGAGACCCGCAGCCGCGTGGCCCACGACGGGGCCAAATCCGGCGTCACGCGCACGGGCGTGCTGAAGCTGGCCGCCCCCTGCAAGGACGAGGCGCGCGCCGCCATCACGGCGCAGCTGGAGCGGCTGCTGGGCTGCCGCCTGGAGCTGACCGACGAAATCGACCCCGCGCTCATCGGCGGCTTCATCGCCCTGGTGGACGGCAAGGCCTACGACTTCAGCTACGCCGCCCAGCTCGCGGCCGTGCAGCAGAAGCTGGCCTGACGGGAGGCTGCCCATGCTCAACTTTGACCCGGGCTCCCTGGGAGCCTTTCTGAAAGAGCGGCTGGCGGCGTTCCAGCCGGAAATGGTCAGCTACGAATACGGCACCGTGGTCAGCTGCGCCGACGGCATCGTCCGCGTCTCGGGCCTGGCCCGCGCCGAATACGGCGAGCTGCTGCAATTTGAAAACGACGTCTACGGCATCGCCCTGGACATGGATCTGGACGGCGTGGGCGCGGCGCTTCTGAGCCGCGGCGCCGGCGTCCGGCCCGGCACCGCCGTCCGCGGCACCGGCCGCGTGGCCGACGTGGCCGTGGGCAAGGAGCTGCTGGGCCGGGTCATCGACCCCATCGGCCGTCCCCTGGACGGCCGTCCGCTGCGCCTGCGGGAGGCGCGTCCCATGGAGGCTCCCGCCCCGGCCATCATGGACCGGGCCCCGGTGGACACGCCGCTGGAGACGGGCATCCTGGCCGTGGACAGCATGATTCCCGTGGGCCGCGGCCAGCGGGAGCTGATTATCGGCGACCGCCAGACCGGCAAGACGTCCATCGCCCTCTCGGCCATGGTCAACCAGCGGGACACGGGCGTCGTCTGCGTCTACTGCGCCATCGGCCAGAAGGCCTCGAGCGTCGCCAATCTGGTGCGGACCCTCGAGGAGAGCGGCACGCTGGAGCACTCGGTGGTGGTGGCCTCCACGGCGGCCGACAGCGCCGCCATGCAGTACCTGGCCCCCTACGCCGCCTGTGCCGTGGCCGAGTACTTCATGTACGGCGGCCAGGACGCGCTGGTGGTCTACGACGACCTCTCCAAGCACGCCGTGGCCTACCGGACGATGTCGCTGCTGCTGCGCCGGCCCTCGGGCCGCGAGGCGTACCCCGGCGACGTCTTCTACCTCCACTCCCGCCTGCTGGAGCGGGCGGCGCGGCTCTCGCCGGAGAAGGGCGGCGGCTCCATGACGGCCCTGCCCATCGTCGAGACCATGGCCGGCGACATCTCCGCCTACATCCCGACCAACGTCATCTCCATCACCGACGGCCAGATCTACCTGGAGTCGGAGCTGTTCCACGCCGGCGTCCGGCCGGCGGTCAACGTGGGCCTGAGCGTCTCCCGGGTGGGCCGCGCGGCTCAGTACGGGGCCATGCGGGCCGTGTCGGGCAGCCTCCGGCTGGAGGTGGCTCAGTACCGGGACATGGCGGTTTTCGCCCAGTTCGGCGCCGACGTGGACGCCGCCACCCGGCGCCTGCTTGCGCGCGGCGAGCGGATGACGGAGCTGCTCAAGCAGCCCAAGGAGCGGATCTACCGCCTCTCGGAGCAGACGGCGCTGCTGCTGGCCCTCCAGGGCGACGCGCTGCGCCAAGTGGCCGTGGCCGACGTGGGCGCCTTCACGGCGCAGCTGCTGGACTTCCTCCGGACGCGGCACGGCGACCTGATGGCCGCCGTGGACAGCGGCAAGGAGCTGCCCGATTCCCTGGCCGCGTCCCTGCGCCAGGCCGTCGCCGACTTCGCCGCCGGCTGGGAGGCATAGCCATGCAGAGCGTCAGCGAGATCCGCCGCCACATCGGCGCCGTGGACCAGACGCGCAAAATCACCAGCGCCATGCAGATGGTCTCCTCGGCGCGGATGCAGAAGTTCGCCGTCCACATCCCCTACAACACCGCCTATTTCCGCCAGCTCCAGTCCACGATGAAGGACATTCTGGCCTCCTCCCAGTCGGTGGACCACCGGTACCTGCGGACCCACCACGGCGAGCGGCGGACGTACATCGTCATCGCCGGCGACAAGGAGATGGCCGGCAGCTACAACCACAACGTGCTGAACATGGCCTACGAGGAGATCCGGCAGTACCCGGGCAGCTACGTCGTCACCGTCGGGATGCTGGCCACGCAGTTCTTCCGCAAGCGCGGCATCGAGCCGGAGTACGAGGTCCCCGGCGCGGCCCAGGACCCCTCCCTCTACAACGCCACGCAGCTGGCCCTGCCGGTCATGGAGTTCTTCGACCTGGACCAGACCGGCGAGATCTTCATCTTCTTCACCCTCTACTGCGGGGAGGACGGGCGCCCCGTCCTCCAGCCCCGGCGGAGCCGGCTGCTGCCCATCCGCCTGCGGGACTTCGCCGACGTGGAAGTCCGGGAGAACCTCCACGACATGATTTACAACCCCTCCCCCCAGGAGGTCTTCGACCAGCTGGTGCCGCAGTTTGTCATCTCCCGGATCTACGACGCCATGGTCCAGTCCTACGCCGCCGAGCACTACGCCCGCATGAACGCCATGCAGAGCGCCACCCGCAACGCCGACGAGCTGCTCAAGCGGCTGAGCCTGGACCTGAACATGGCCCGTCAGTCCCAAATCACCCAGGAAATCACCGAAATCAGCGGCGCCGGCCTGGCCCTGGAACCGACGGACGCGCCAAAGGAGGAACCTATGGAGCAGGAACGGCAAGAAGCCATGATTTCCAAAATCTCCGGCCCCGTGCTGACTGTCCGCTACCCCGCCGGGGAGGTGTGGCAGCTCCACGATTTGCTGACCACCGAGTCGGGCGTCCACATGGAGGTGGCCGCCCACGCGGCCCCCGGTGAATGCCGGTGCGTGGCCCTGGAGTCCACCTACGGCCTCCACTGCGGCATGAAGGTGACCAACTCCCACCGGTGCATCCAGGCGCCCGTGGGCGAGCAGACCCTGGGCCGGGTGGTGGACGTGCTGGGCCAGCCCCTGGACGGCGGCCCGGCCCTGGAGGGCCCCCGCTGGGGCATCTACCGCGAAGCCCCCAGCTTCGAGGACCAGAGCGCCCAGATTGAGTTCCTGGAGACGGGCATCAAGGTCATCGACCTGCTGACCCCCTACGCCAAGGGCGGCAAAATCGGCCTCTTCGGCGGCGCGGGCGTGGGCAAGACCGTGCTGATTATGGAGCTCATCTACAACATCGCCAAGCAGCACGGCGGCTACTCGGTCTTCACCGGCGTCGGCGAGCGCAGCCGCGAGGGCAACGACCTGATTCACGATATGCGCGCCTCGGGCGCCATCTCCAAGACGGCCCTGGCCTTCGGCCAGATGAACGAGCCGCCGGGCTCCCGGATGCGCGTGGCCATGACCGGCCTGACCATGGCCGAGTACTTCCGCGACGAGATGCACCAGGACGTGCTGCTGTTCATCGACAACATCTTCCGCTACGTCCAGGCCGGCAACGAGGTCTCGGCCCTGCTGGGCCGGATGCCCTCGGCCGTGGGCTACCAGCCGACCCTGGCCGAGGAGCTGGGCCAGCTGGAGGAGCGCATCACCTCCACCCGTGACGGCTCCATCACCTCGGTCCAGGCCATCTACGTGCCGGCGGACGACCTGACCGACCCGGCCCCGGCGACAATTTTCTCCCACCTGGACGCCACGACCGTCCTCTCCCGCCACGTGGCGGAGATGGGCATCTACCCGGCCGTCAGCCCCCTGGAGTCCAACTCCCGGATCCTCGACCCGGCCATCGTCGGCCGGGAGCACTACGAGGTGGCCCGGCGGGTCCAGGAGTGCCTCCAGCGCTACAACGAGCTCAAGGACATCATCGCCATCCTCGGCATGGACGAGCTGAGCGAGGAGGACCGGCGGATTGTCTACCGCGCCCGGAAGATCCAGCAGTTCCTCTCCCAGCCCATGAACGTGGCCGAACAGTTCACCGGCAAGCCCGGCCGCTTCGTCCCGCTGCGGGACACCATCCGCAGCTTCCGGACCATCGTGGACGGCGAGGTGGACGATTTGCCCGAGTCGGCCTTCTCCATGGTCGGCGACATCGACGAGGCCATCGCCAAGGCAAAGGAGATGGAGCAGCATGGCTGACGCCGCGTTCCACTTTGAAATCCTCACGCCGGAGCGCCGTTTCTTCGCCGGCGAAATCGAGGCCCTGACCTTCACGGCCGACGACGGCGAGTGGACCGTCCTCAAGGGCCATGCGCCCATGGTGGCCGTGCTGCGGCCCGGGGCGGTGAAGATGAAGCAGGAGGGCGCATGGCGGGAGGCCGTCAACTCCGAAGGGTACATGGAGGTCGGCCCCCACGGCGTCATCCTCTTCGCCCAGACCTGCGAGTGGCCCGAGGACGTGGACCGCAAGCGGGCCGAGCGGGCGCGGCTCCAGGCCGAGGAGGCCCTGCGCCAGAGCCACTCCCAGGCCCAGTTCCGCGCCAACCAGATTATGCTGGCTCGGGCCATGGCCCGGCTGCGCAACAGCCGCTCCAATGTCAATCTAGACTGATTCTATCCGCCGTTGTCTCTCCGTCAGCCTCGCTGACCGGGGCTGCCGCGGGGCGCCCAAGCCGTCCCGCAGCGGCCCCTTTTCTCATTTTTTCGGAAAGGAAGTCGATTCCCATGCCCCTGCTCTTCCAGTTCTTCCGCATCGCCGCCATCACCTTTGCCGGCGAACTGTTGAGCCTGCTGCTGCCCCTGCCGGTGCCGGGGAGCATCTACGGCCTGCTGCTCCTGCTCGTGCTGCTGCTGACGGGCCTGCTGAAGCTCCGGCAGATTGAACGGGCGGCCGACTTCCTGCTGCAAATCATGCCGGTTCTGTTCATCGGCCCCTGCGTCAGCCTGCTGCCGGCCATGGGCATCGTGGCCGACAATCTGGTCGCCATCCTGGCCATTTGCCTGGTCACCTCCCTGCTGGTCATGGCTGTGACGGGCCTGACGGCCCAGTGGATGCTCCGGCGGAAGGAGGAGACGACCCGTGACTGAGGCGCTGATGGAGTCGGCCTACTTCGGCATGGTCCTGAGCCTGGTGGCCTTCTGGGTGGGCCTCAAGGTCAAGGCCAGGCTGCGCACGCCGCTGCTGCCTCCGGTCCTGGTGGCCACGGTGCTGGTCATCGCCGTGCTGCTGCTCCTGGACATCCCCTACGACACCTATGCCGCCGGCATCGAGCCCCTGACGTGGCTGCTGACGCCCGCCACCGTCTGCCTGGCCGTGCCCCTCTACCGGCAGCTGGCGCTGCTGCGCCGCCACTGGGCGGCCATCCTGGTCAGCGTGGCGGCCGGCTGCCTGGCCTGCGCCGTCGCCCTGCTGGTCTGCGCCAAGGCCCTGGGCATGAGCCCGGAGCTGTACCACTCCCTCCAGCCCAAGTCGGTGACGAACGCCATCGCCCTGGGCATCAGCGAAACCCTGGGCGGCGTCACGGGCATCACCTCTCTGGCCGTGACGGCCTCGGCCCTGCTGGCCGTCGGCCTCGGCAACAGCCTGTTCCGCCTGCTGCGCATCACCCACCCCATCGCCAAGGGTCTGGCCCTCGGCAACGCCACCCACGCCCTGGGGACGGCCGCCGCCATGGAGCTGGGCGAGGTGGAGGGCGCCATGAGCAGCCTGACCATCGTGGTGGCCGGCGTGATGACCGTCCTCCTGGCGCCCGTGTTCGCCGGGCTTCTGTGAGGCGTCCGGCAGTGCCGGAGCCGCCGGAAACCTTAAGAAAAAATTCAACATTCTTCCGCATTTCCCATCTATCTTTTTCCGGCGGCAGCGGCTACAATAGAACCATCCCAATCTCGGAGGCGCCCTGGAAACGATGAACCAGAACCGGACGAAGCTGCTGATGAATCTCCTCTCCGCCGTGCTGTTCGCCGGCTGTGTCGGCGTGGCCATCTGGCTGTGGCGGCAGGGGGCCTTTGCCTCGGTGGACGCCCTCCAGGCCTTTGTGGACGGCTACGGCGGCAGCGCCGCCGTGCTGTTCATCGCGCTCCAGGCGGCCCAGGTGGTGGTCCCGGTGCTGCCCGGCGGCGTCAGCTGCCTGGCCGGCGTGGTGCTCTTCGGCCCCTGGGAAGGCTTTCTCTGGAACTACCTGGGCATCGTGCTGGGCTCCTTCCTGGCCTTCGCCATCGCCCGGAACTTCGGCAAGCCCCTGCTCCAGAAGCTGTTCTCCAAAAAGCTCCACGAGAAGTACGAAAAGTGGACCCACGAGAGCAAGCGCTTCGACCGGCTCTTCGCCCTGGCCATCTTCCTGCCGGGCCTGCCGGACGACTTCCTCTGCTTCCTGGCCGGCACCACCGGCATGGGCTGGCGGAAATACGCGATGATTACCCTGCTCTGCCGTCCGCTGATGATTCTGGCGTACAGCCTCGGCGCCCTGGGCCTGGACGCCGTGTTCCCGTGGCTGTGACAAAACCCCCGCGCCCACTCCCGTAAAGGAGGCGGCGCGGGGGTTTTGTTTCTTGGATATTCAGACGAGAAAGGCCAGCGCCGTGGCGGCATAGGCCCAGCGCAGGTCCCGGCCCAGGAGCAGGTAGATGCCGCCATAGGCCAGCGAGAAGGCCATCGTCCCCAGCCCGGCGGAGACGCTCCCCCGGCTGAGGATGTGGACGGCGCCCCAGGTACAGCACAGCAGCACGCCGCCGAAGGGGAACCGGCTCTCCCGGCCCAGAAGCCCCTCGCCAAACCGCTGGCCGAAGGCCACGATGAGGACGACCAGCCCCACCTCCAGCAGGTAGTAGAGATACTGGAAGGCGAACAGTGCGCCGCCCTTGGCCTGCCACTCCCCCAGGAGTTTCAGCGTCCCCCAGTCCCAGGCGTTGAGGGCGACGCACAGCGCGGCCAGCAGCGCCGCACCGGCCACGCCGCCGGGGCCGGGCCTCCGCCCCCGCACGGAAAACGCCAGGCAGCGCCTGGCGCGCAGCACCAGCAGGGCGGCCAAAAGCCCCCAGCAGAGGCTGGTCAGGGACCAGTGGAAGATTCGCTGGCCGGCGGTGTAGGCGGCGGCCTCCGTGCCGGGGAACAGCATCGGCTCCACCACGCCCAGGAGGAGAAACTCCAGCCCCAGGCCGGCAAAGGCGTACAGGGCGTACCAGAGGAACTCCCAGGCAGTGCGTTTCGTCGTTTGCACCTCGTTCGCGCCTCCCCGCGCAGACGGTTCCCCGGGCCCGCGGGCCCGGGGAACGCGGCTCTTATTCGGCAAAATAGTTCCGGAAGCCCTCGAGCAGGTAGAGCCCGGCGCAGGCCCCCTGGTCCGGCTCGCCCGCGGCGGCCGCCTTGTGGACGGCCGCCTTGCCGTACTTGGGCTCCATGGCCCGGGTGGCCTCCACGCCGGCCCGGGCGCCCTGGACGGCCGCCTCGCCGGCCTCGGCCAGGGTCAGGCCCGGGTTCTGCTCCAGCGCCTCGGCCACGCGGTCGGCCGCCGGGGCGATGGCGTCGAGCACCGTCCGGTCGCCCCGGGCGCACTTGCCGCGCTTGACAATGCCGTCGCAGAACCCCCGCAGGAAGGCCAGGTACCCGGCCGCGTCCAGCTCCATCTTCCCGGCCAGGGCCTTGCCGCCGGTCATCACGCCGGAGGACATCAGCGTCCCCATGGTCGAAGGCACGACCGAGGACATCTTCATCCCGGCCTTCATCAGCGTCTTGGCCAGGTCCGGCTCCTGGAGGCCCCGGAGGATCTCCGGCATGGCCCCGAAGCCCTTTTTCATTGTCAGCCCCAGGTCGCCGTCGCCCAGGCGGGCGTCCATCTCGCACAGGTGCTCCGACTCCTGGTCCATCCGCTCGGCCACCCGCTCAAAGAGCGCCGGCAGCGCGTTCAGCTCCATCGTGTTCATCCCGCCGCCTCACTTCTGCACGTAGAAGGGGGTATTGACCGGGTAGTCCAGCCAGCCCTTCAGCTCGTCGTCCAGCTTGCACAGGGAGATGGACGCGCCGGCCATCTCCATGGACGTGGCGTACTCGCCCACGAAGGTCCGGGCCACGGTGATGCCCTTCTCCTTCAGCTGCGCCGTCACGTCGCCGCTGAGGATATACAGCTCCTCCACCGACGTGGCGCCCAGGCCGTTGATGAGCAGGGCCACCTCCTCGCCGGATGCGACGGGCATATCGTCGAGGATGGTCTTCAGGGACTCGGCGGCCAGCTCCTTGGAGGTGCGGACCGGGCCGGTCCAGATGCCCGGCTCGCCGTGGATGCCCATGCCCATGGCCATCTCGTCCTCTTTGAGCTCGAAGTTCGGGTGGCCCACCTCGGGGATGATGCACGGCGTCAGGGCGAAGCCCACGGTCCGGGTGGCGTCCTTGGCCTTCTGGGCGGCGGCCAGGACCTCGTCGAGGGTGCCCATCTGCGCGGCCTTGGCGCCGGCGGCCTTGTACATGAAGAAGATACCCGCCACGCCCCGGCGGACCTCCGGCGCGCCGGAGTTGACGTCGTCGGCCCCGACGATAGAGCGGGTGTCGATGTCCTCCAGCTCGCACAGCTCGGCGGCCATGTCGAAATTCATGATGTCGCCGGTGTAGTTGCCGTAGAGGTACAGCACGCCCGCGCCGGCCTCCACGGCCTTGGTGACCTCAAAGATCTGCTCGGCCGAGGGGGACTGGAAGACGCCGCCGACGCCGCAGCCGTCCAGCAGGCCCTCGCCGACGTAGCCGAGGAACAGCGGCAGATGCCCGGTGCCGCCGCCGGTGATGATGGCCACCTTGCCGGGGACCTTTTGGGCGGTGCAGTAGCAGCGCAAATCGCCGTTGACGTACTTCACCCGGTCGCCGTGGGCGGCGTAGATGCCCCGGAGCATATCGTCGGTGTACGCCTCGGGGGCGTTGAGAATCTTTTTCACGGGGATTCCTCCTTTGTTCGGTGTGGAGCGCCCACGGGAGGCCGGAGGGCCGGCTTCCCGCCGTCTCCTCTCTAGTATAGTGGATTCCCGCGCCGGGCGCAAGACGGGAAACGGCCGAAAAAGCGCCCCGGTTTTTCACCCGGACGCCCACACCCCGCCCGGCGAAAGGGGTTTCGCTGGTCAGTGTGTCGGAAACCGTCCGCAAGGCCTCCTCGCCGGCTGTGACTTTGCCGCTCTGTGTCTCAAGGAACAGGCCGGTAACCGTCCCGCTTTCCCGGAGCGCTTTGCCCACTCCCCTCGGGAGACCGACCTCGGAAACGCCCTCTGCCGACGAGGCGTCGATTGCAATCAGCCCGCCGGACGTGCTTCCGGAACTGCCGCCGGAGGACGTGCCGTCGGTGACGGGAAGCCCTTTCCCTTCGTCCACTGTTTTACCACATTCAATGGAAAATCCAGCCCTAACCGCATCTTATACAAACAAACTGGCCGGCGCGTGTTCGCGCCGGCCGGTTGCTGTCTGGATACGGTTTTCCGAAAAGCCGGATGCGCAACGCGCAGGAGCTCCTGCGGATTGCCATCTAAAAAGCATGGGATTTTCCACCCTCGTCGTCCGGGATCCCCGCGCGGCGGCAGCCGCGTGGGGAGGTGGCTGCGCTGCAAACTTGCCAGCGCCGGGGGAACGCCAATGCCGGGGCCCCCGCGGGACGTCAGTCCCGTGGGGAGAAGGAGGAGCAAGGGAGTGGGCGGAGTTTTCGCCGAAAGGCGGAAACGGAGCTGAGCGGACTTTGCTCCGACGCGGTTCCCCCGGACCCCCTCCTGCGCTGTTCTTTGGCAACGCAGACCGCGCCTGCAGGGCGCGGGGGCGTTTCGCCCGCTGCGGCGGGCGACCGGGGGACGCTGTCCCCCGGCCCCCTGCCGCCTTTTGAAAAAGGCGGGC
>CAJFNZ010000088.1 GCA_904395905.1 uncultured Oscillospiraceae bacterium
ATGGCCTTCAGGTACTTCTGCTGGCCCAGGGTCTTGGCCTTGATGGGCTTGCCCTTGGCCGTGACGCAGACCACGTCCTTGGCCATCTGGCCCACCTTGTCGTCGTTTCCGGTGTTGACCAGGCCGATGAGGTAGCGGACCTTCTGCTCGTCGATGGTCTCCCCCTTGGCCGCCAGGGAGAGCAGCGCCTCGATGGCCCGGGCCCCCTTGTCGGCGGCCTCGGGCTCCCCCTGGACCTTCAGCTCCGTGCCCCGGTTGGTCACGTGGACGTCAAAGGCCTGCTCCACCCGCTTGATGTTCTCGTCGAAGGAGCCGAAGACGCTGATGAGCTGCTCGACCCGCTCGGCGTTGATTACCCGTTCTGCCATGTTGTTCCTTCGCTTTCTGTGAATCTTGCCGGGACCTCCCGGGCCACCATCTCCCGGCACTCATACGTCGCCCGGAGGCGGTAGAGCGCCCCCTCCCGCTGGACGTCCACGTCCTCCCGGAGCAGCTCCCCGGCCACCATGGACGCCTGCACGGCCGCGGCCGTCCCCGTCTCCAGCAGCTGCCGGGCGTGGGCCGGCGTCAGGGTCTCGGCGGTCTGCTCCCGCTCGACGGCAATCTCCTCCACCAGGGTCACCGGGAAAGTGTAGCCGCCGGGCAGGGTCAGCTGATGGTATACTATCATTTTATCACAACCGCTTCCCCAAATTCCACTGGTTTTGTAGAAATTTATCCGCCGCCTGCCCAGCAGCAGCGCGTAGCGCCGGTGGGTCTCGCCAACGCCCAGCTGCCAGGCGGCCTGGGCCGGGGTGACGGCCTCCTGCCGGCGCCAGGTGCGGCCGTAGACCTCCCCCAGGGACCGGGTGGCCTGGGTGCAGTGCTCCAGGTCCGCGTAGCCGGACACCAGCAGCTCCCCGGCCCGGACGGTGTCCCCCACCTGGCGAACCGCCTGGCCCGAGAGGACCTGCATCTCCGTCACCAGGCAGTCCCGGACGGCCACCAGGTTCGTCACCATCCGCCGGTCCAGCACGGCCGGCGTCTCCAGCCGCTCCCGGACCACCACGGTGGCCAGCCCGCCGGAGCGGTTGACGGTCAGCCACTCCAGCTGGGGGAGCTCCGCCAAGACCCGGTTTTTCAGATCCTGGGAGACGATGTCGCGGCCCCGGGTCCCGAAGCCCACCCCCAGCTCCGCCAGCTGGCGGAGGATGGCCTCGTCGGGCACCGCCTCGTTCCCCTCCACCCGGAGGCACCAGACGTAGCCCGTCAGCACCTGGACCGAGAGGAGAATCGCCGCCACCGCCGCCAGGAAGGCCTTCCGCCGCCGGAACAGCGGCCGCAGCCGCAGCAGGCCCAGCGGCGTCTCCGACAGCACCTCCCCCTGGGCCGCCGTGACGGCGGCCCGGGCCCGGGCCAGGTCCCGTCCGGCCACGGTCGCCTCGGCCGTGAAGTCGTCCCGGCGGACCGGCGCCCAGAAGCGGAGTTTCTCCCGGCTCAGCCGGCTGAGGACCTGCTCCGGCGACGCCGCCCGGACAACCAGCCGCCAAGCCCCCAGCGCCGTGCGCACGCCGTCAGTCATGGCCGCCTCCCGCCCCCAGGGCCATGTTCTCCAGGGTTCCCCGGACAATCACATAGTCGTGGTTCATCAGCGGGATGGTCAGCCCGCGGCCGGTGATGCGCACCCGGCCGATGTTCAGCGCCACGGTGACGGCCTCGTCGGTGTACTCCAGGATCCCCCGGTGGTGTTCCACAGTCACCTGGGAAAACCCGCTGACGGTCATCTGCGGCAGGCCCGCCATCACCTCCGCCGGCAGGTCCAGCCGCCGGGCCGCGCCCTCCAGCAGTTTCCTCGGTTGCTTCATCGCAATCCCCCCTGTGCCGGTTTCTGTGGCTATCCTATGAGACAAGGCATAGGAACTTGCCCGGGGCGCATAGATTCTCCCGAGGTGAGGTTCCATGGAACTGCTGGGAAAACGAGTCCTCCGCCGGATCCCCTGGGGATGCCTGGCCCTGGCCGCCGTCTTCGGAGCCTGGCTGGCCCGGCCGGGGCTGGTGGCGGAGGCGGCCCGGGAGGGGCTGGGCCGCTGCGGCGCCGTGGTGGTGCCGACGCTGTTCCCCTTTTTCGTCCTATCCAATCTCTTCGTCCGCCGCGGATACCACCGGTATGTGGCGGCGCTGGTGCGGCCGCTGATGGGCCCGCTGTTCGGCCTGAGCCCGGCCGCGGCCGGGCCCCTGGTGCTGGGGGCCGTCGGCGGCTATCCCGTCGGCGCGGCCACGGTCTTCCAGCTCTACGACCGGGGGCAGCTGGACGCCCGGGAGGCCTCCCGGGCGCTGGCCTTCTGCAACAACGCCGGGCCGGGGTTCATCCTGGGCGTGGCCGGCCTGGGACTCCTGGGCAGCGTGCGGCTGGGCGTGGTGCTGTACGCCGTCCATCTGCTGACGGCCGCCGCCGTCGGGCTCCTGCTGCGGCGGCCCGCGGCGGCCGGCCGGCCCGCCCTGCCCCCGGCCGGCGAGGCCGAACCCTTCCCCGCCAGCCTGGTGGGCGCCGTCCGGGACGCCGCCGCGGCCATCGTCCAGGTCTGTGCCTTCCTGGTGTTCTTCTCGGTGGTGCTGGCCTGGCTCCAGCTGCTGCCCCTCTGGGCGCGGCTGCCCGACGCGGTCGGGCCCCTGGCCGCCGGCGCGGTGGAGCTGTCCACCGGCGTGGCGCGGCTGGCCGGGCTGCCGGCCGGGACGGCGATGACGGCCTGCGCCTTCCTGCTGGGCTGGGGCGGCCTCTGCGTCCACTGCCAGGTGCTGTCCCTCCGGGGCAGCCGGGCCATCGGGCTGCGGCCGTACTTCTGCGGGAAGCTGCTCCAGGGCCTCCTCTCGGCCGCGGCGGTGCAGCTGCTCGCGGGCCGGTGGCTGCTGCCCCTGCTGGCCCTGGCGGCCGCCGGGCTGGCGGGGATGGCCGCCCGCAAACTGCCCTCTGGAAATCGGGCCGTCGGTGATGTATAATGGAGAAAACCGCAGAAATGAGGAAGCCCCATGGTATTTCGCAAGAAAGTGCCCCGCTACTGCGCCTACTGCGTCCACGCCGGGCGCATCGACGAGCATCAGATGGTCTGCCGGCGCAAGGGCATCGTGGCGGCGGCGGACCAGTGCCGCCACTTCCGCTACGACCCCCTCAAGCGCGTCCCCTCCCGGCCCAAGCCCCAGAGCTACGAGAAGTTCCGCGACCAGGATTTCCAACTGTACGCGAAGGCCGCCGGCTGTGCCGGCGGCCTTCTTCTGCATAATATAATGCTATCTCAATTTCACTGGGCCAGCTGCTTCCACAGGCAGTAGACCACATCGGCGCGGGGGCAGCTGCCCTTGGCGGAAACCGTCAGGCCATCCGTCAGGCCGTTTGCCGCCGCCCAGTTGACTGCCGCCGCGGACCAGTCGCCGCCCGCGGCAGTTTCGCCGGCGGCGCGGCAGAGCATGGCGAGGATCTGGTCATAGGTCAGCGTCCCATCCAGGCCAAATTGGCCGTTGCCGACGCCGCCGGTAATGCCCTGCTCCGCCGCCCACAACACGGCGTCATAGTAATAGGCGCCGGCATCCGTCACATCCGCAAAGGGCGACGTCGCGGAGGCCGGCTGCGGAGACCCCGCGGCCCGCCACAGGAAGGTCACCGCCTCGGCCCGGGTGACGGTGGCGGCGGGAGAAAACGTAGTTGCAGAAGTGCCGCTGGTGACGCCGCGCTCCTTGGCCCAGACCACGGCGTCGGCAAAGTAGTCGCGCTCGCGGACGTCTTGGAAGCCCGCCACCGGGGGCGAAGGCAGCTCCGGAACGGCCAGCCCGGTGAGCACCTGAACGGGGGTCTGCACCGATTGACCGTAGCCCCAGTGCCCGTTCCCCACCTGGCCGTAGAGGTTGGGCCCCCACGACATCAGCGTCCCGTCCGTCTTGAGGGCGAGCGCATTGCCGCTGCCGCTGACCGCCGCAACCCCGTCCATCACCTTGGTAAAGGTCGATTGGCCATAGGCGTCGCCGTTGCCCAGCCGGCCGTCCTGGTCGCTGCCGCAGTTCCACAGGGAACCGTCGGATCGGACGGCCATCGTATACCCGCTGCCGCAGGCGACCGTGGCGACATCCTCCAGCACCCGGATGGGGACGGTCTGAATGGGCGTCTCATCCAAAACGATGTCGTTATACCCGTAATGGATGCGCACATCGTTTCCCCCGTCCCTGCCCAGCTGGGAGGCCCCGTTGGCGCCCCACATCCACAGGGAGCCGTCGTTCTTAATGGCTGCGACATGGGCACTGCCGCAGTGCACGTATTGGACGTCGTCCAGCACCCGGACAGGAACGGTCTGGATGGGCCACTCGTATTTGTAGCTGACCAGGCAGATGTCGTTGCCGCCTCCGCCGTTTCCAATTTGCCCGGTGAGGTTCAGCCCGCACATCCACAGGGAGCCGTCCTGTTTCAAGATGGCGGTCACGGACCCTTCGCAGCTGACGGCGGCCACGCCGTCCATGACTTTTATAGGCGTCGTGACAGCCTGTTCCGGGACGCCGTTCCCGAATTCGCCGTAATTGTTGTAGCCGCACATCCACAGCGAGCCGTCCGTCTTGAGAATGGCGGTGTCGTTGGTGCCGCAGCTGACCGCGGCGACACCGTCCATGACTTTCTGCGGCCGGACGACGTGGTGGTCGTAGTCCCCGATTCCGTCTGCCAGGGCGCCATCGACTCCCCAGCCCCAGGTCCAAAGCGACCCGTCTGTTTTGATGGCGGCGGCGTGGTGGGTGCCGCAGCTGACGGATACGACATCGCTCATGACGCGCACCGGAACCGTCTGAATCGACCGTTCGGACGGGCCGTAAACGTCGTTTCCAACGCCGCCGTTGCCCAGCTGCCCCTCGTCGTTGAGGCCCCACATCCACAGGGAGCCGTCGGCGGTGATGGCCGCGGTGATGTTGCCGCCCGTGCTGATGGTGTTGCCGGTGCCTGCCCGCGCGGTATCCGCGGCTGCCGCCGGAACCGCCAGCCCCAGGCAAAGCGCCAGGGCCAGCGCCAGAGATCCTACCTTTTTCATCCGATTCCCTCCCAAGCATCTCCTGTAAAATTAGATTGCCGGCAAGCTCATTTTAGCATACGACTTAGGTCAGTTTACAAGGAACTACACGCAGACCGTGAAACGGGCTGCTGACAACAAA
>CAJFNZ010000089.1 GCA_904395905.1 uncultured Oscillospiraceae bacterium
ACTGGGCGGAATCCAATACGCTTTGGATGTTTTGATGGATGTCTGCTTTCAGCGCCGCGTATTGCGCGCTTAGGTCGATGAATTGCATGGCTTACTCGTTCCCTTCTATCACTTGCAGCAGTCTCTTTGTGAGAATCTTGAAATCATACTGTTTTGCTGCACTCTGGGCATTGTTGCAAAGCGTCCGATACGCTTCTGGCGGAAAATTTTTAATTTTTAGAATTTCTCTGGCGTAGTCTTCACCAGTAGACAGCCGTTTGCAGACACCGCAGTGGTTTGCTTCCACGATGTCATAGGCGATGGGAATATTGGCCAAAATTGGCTTCCCGCTGGCCAGGTATTCAAACAGTTTGTTCTGGCTACTGCCGAAGCGGTACACCTTCTCGGTATTCACGTCATAATTCAGTAAATTCAAACTGCTCTTGGAAAGGATATATGGAACCGCTTGCTTCTGAACAAAACCTTTGAACGCCACATTGTCCAAACCGCGCTGTTTCCGCATCTCTTCAAGCGTGCTCCAGTCTTCGCCTTTTCCATACACCAGTATTCTGATATCCGTTTTTTCTTGAAGACAGGCAGCGCATTCTAAAAGCTCTTTCAGGCCGTTTGCTTTTCGGACAGACCCTGTATAAACCACCTTAAATGTGTCCGGATTCTCCAAATCCGGGTCATGAATTTGGAAATGTTCCCGGTTATACTGGAACGTTTCCAAATCCACGCCGTTGTTGATGTGGTACACTTTGGACTGCGGGATTTCCCTCTCCCAGCCCTGCTCCCGGATGTAGTCGTAGCCACCTTCCATGGTGAAAATCAAGGCGTCCGCTTTTTTATAAGTCCACTTTTCTAGCCTGCGCAGCATACGAACCGCTATAGCCTCCGGTTTCAGATAGCCGTAGGCAATCAGGGATTCCGGCCAAAGATCTCGCACCTCGCAGACGCATCGCACGCCATAGTGCTTCGCCAGCTGGATGCCTGCCACCAAAGTCAGCGGATGCACGGATGACGCGTATATCACATCTGGCCGACCATGTACTTGCGCGTATTCCTTTGCCGCTTTCCGAACATTTCGGTAAAAATCCACCATGTTCAAAAACCGTTGTTTTCCATTTCCTACATAGGTGCGGGCCTTTACAAAAACAAACGGCACATCAATCTCTTCAGCCAGATGCGCTTCCCACAGCTTTTCCGTTTGAAAAAAGCACTCCGGCTTCCCATGTTTTGTGTTGCTGCAAAATACAACCGGCTCATATCCCTCTCGGCGCAGATACTTTGCAAATGCGTAGTGTCTGCCGCCAAAGTCGAAGAACATATTGCCGGCATAGTGGTTCAAAATCCAAATTCGCTTTTTCACAGCTGTACGCTCCTGGCCGGCACCCCCAGATAGGTACCGGGTTCTGTAATAGGCCGGACAACGACTGCGCCAGCCCCGACAATCACATCCTGGCAAATCGTCAGGTTGTTCCGGACTACGCTTCCCGCGCCCATGTGCGTGTAGTCCCCCACTGTAACCGTACCGCAGAGCGTTGCCCGCGGGGAGAGATGCACATAACTACCAAGCCGATTATCGTGCTCCACGATTGCTCCCGTATTGAGGATGCAGTGTTCACCGACGCTGCTGTCGGCGTGAACCACGGCCTGCTCCAGCACCACGGTCCCCGCGCCAATCTTTGCGCTGGCGCTCACTCGCGCCGTGGGATGTACCGCCGTATACCAGCAGACATCCATCCTGTCTGCAAAGACTTTCCGCAGATGGTTGTCGCCAATCGCCAAGAGGAACTGCGCCCTCTCCACCCATCGGTCCCATTCCGCTGCCGTTCCGAGCACCGGATACCGATACCAAAACCGTTTTTCCGGATTGTCGTCCAAAAATCCCAACACCTGGCCGCCGGATGCCTCCACCAGGTCCGCAAGGACCTTCCCGTGGCCGCCGGCACCCACAATGATGACACTACGGGGCGCTGGCACTGTGTTCTCTCCCCATTCCCTGAAACTCCTCCATGGTCGCTGCGTCCTCGGCGTGGATTCCCTCCCGGCGCAGCACTTTGCCCACGGTCTTCCATGCAATCCGCACATCCATCCGGAAGGAATACTGTGTCACGTAGACAGTGTCCAGCGCAAACCGTTCTTCCCAGGAGATGGAATTCCTTCCCTCCACCTGGGCCAGTCCCGTCAGACCCGGCCGCACATCGTGGCGGCAGCGCTGTTCTTCCGAATACAGCGGCAAATACTTCACCAGCAGCGGTCTGGGGCCGACGATGGACATATCGCCCTTGAGGATATTCCAGAGCTCCGGCAGCTCGTCGAGGCTGGTGGAGCGCAGCAGGCGGCCGAATTTCGTCAGCCGCTCCTCGTCCGGCAGCAGATTTCCCGCCCCGTCCCGCGCGTCCGTCATGGACCGGAACTTATACAGCCGGAAGATTCTCTCGTCCTTCCCCGGCCGCTCCTGGCAAAAAATCACCGGGCTCCCCAGCTTGCAGCGCACCAGAATGGCCAGCACCAGCAGCACGGGCGAGAGCACCACCAGCGCGCACGCCGACAGCACAACGTCCAAAAGCCGCTTCCCAAACCGCCGGTACATCACGCAAACACCCGCTTGACCGTCTCGATGACCCGCTCCATGTCCGCCGGCGTGTTCTTCACGTCGCTGGGCAGACACAGCCCCCGGGCGAAGATGTCCTCCCCCACCGGCTTCTCCGCCGCCGTGAGGAATGCCCGCCCCTGGAACACCGGCTGCAGGTGCATCGGCTTCCAGATGGGCCGCGCTTCGATGTTCTCCGCCTGGAGGGCCAGCCGCAGCTGCTCCGGCGTCACCGCGCAGCCCGGGTCGATGGTCAGGCACGACAGCCAGAAGTTCGGCCGGCTGTCCGGGAGATACGGGTTCATACGCACCGGCAGGTCCGCAAAGGCCCGCTCGTACGTGTGGTATATCTCCTCTTTCTTCGCCCGGTGCTCCTCCAGATGCAGCAGCTGCCCGCGGCCGATGCCCGCCACGATGTTGCTCATCCGGTAGTTGTAGCCAATCTCCTTGTGCTCGTACCACGGCGCCGGCTCCCGGGACTGGGTGGACCAGAACCGCGCCTTTTGGATGGCCTCGCCGTCGTCGCTCAGCAGCATCCCCCCGCCGGAGGTCGTGATAATCTTGTTGCCGTTGAAGGAGATGGCGTTGTAGGTCCCGAACGTCCCCGTGTACCGCCCGCGGTAGGTGGCCGACAGACTCTCGGCCGCGTCCTCAATCAGCACTGCGTCGTGGGCCTTGCAAATCGCCACAATCTCCTCCAGCTTCGCCGGCGTGCCGTACAGGTGCGCTAGAATCACCACCCGGCAGTCCGGGTACCGCTCGAACGCCAGCTCCAGCGCCCGGGGGTCCATGTTCCAGGTCTCCGGCTCGCTGTCCACGAACACCTGCTCGCCGCCCTCGTAGCTGACAGGGTTGACCGTCGCCGAGAACGTCAGGTCGGAGCAGATGACCCGGTCCCCCGGCCGCACCCCGGCCAGCTTCACGGCCATGTGGAGTGCCGCGGTCCCCGACACCAGCGCCGCGCCGTGGCCTATCCCCAGGTACGCCGCCATCTCCCGCTCGAACTCGTCCACGTTTTTCCCCAGCGGCGCCACCCAGTTCGTGTCGAACGCCTCCTGGATGTACCGCTGCTCCTCCCCGTGCATCGTCGGCGAGGATAAGTAAATCCGTCCCTCCATGCGCTATCCCCTCTGTTGTGTGTCATTGGCGCGGGCGATTGTCCGCCGCGGCAGCCGCAGCCGCTCCGGCCGCCCGGCGCCCCAGGTTATCCCAATCTGTTCCAGCCGCTGCACCTGCTCCCGCGACAGGGATTTGCCCGCCCGGTTGCCTCGATAAATCTGCTTCTGCTCGTTAATCCATTTCCCCAGCCAGATGCCGTCCGGGCGGTAGTCGGCCGGGACGCGCAGGTCGCCGTGCTCCTGGTAGTAGCGTTTTGCCAGGGCGTACCGCGTCTCCCAGGGGTCCGGTTTCTTCTCCCAGGTCATGCCCAGGGCGTCCAGCTTCTCCCGCCGCTCCGGCGTCAGCTGAATGGCCTGCCGGCCCGTCCTCGCGTCCACCTCCCGGTGGCGGCGAATCCACTTGCCCAGGGCAAAGCCGTCCTCGTCCACGTAGGTCGCCGGCACCTCCAGGTTGTGGTGCGCCTCGTACCACTTCACCGCCTGGCCGTAGCCGTACTCCCACTGCCGCGTGTACGCGTCCTCCCAGACCATCCCGATTTCATCCAGCCGCCGGATTTGCTCCGCCGTCAGCCGTCCCGGGCCCCGGCCGCTCCGCGCCCGGCGCATCCGCCGCAGCCACGCCCCCAGCTTCAGCCCCTCCGGCGACACGTACCCCGCCGGGATGTCCAGGCTGCGGTGCGCCACGTAGTACCCGGCGCACGCCAGGTAGTACCGCTCCCACTGGTAGTCCAGCTTATCCCATATCATCCCGAGACCGTCCAGCTGCCGGATCCGCTCCTCCGTCAGGAACGAGCCGTTCTTCCCTGTGCTCCGGGCCGTCCGCAGATGGCTGACGAACTTCCCCAGGGCCAGCCCGTCCTCGGTCATGTAGGCCGCCGGGACGTCCAGGTCCCCGCGGGCCGCCCGGTACTGCTCCAGGGCGGCAAAGCAGCGGTTCCAGCCGGCCGTCCCCCGGTCCTCCCAGACCATCCCCAGGGCGTCCAGCTTCGCAATCCGCTCCTCGTCCAGGCTGCCGTACTGGCTGCCGGCCCGCACGCGCCGCTGCGTCGCAATCCAGTTCCCCAGGGCATATCCCTCCGCCGTCCGGTACCGCCGGGGCACTTGCAGATTCCCGTGGGCCCGGTAGTAGTCCTCGGCATGGCGGTACATCACGTCCCAGGAGGCCGTCAGCCGCTCCTCCAGCTGCGCAAACAGCGCCCGGCAGCTGCGCACCTCGTCGAACACCTCGAACCGGTCGTGGACAATCCGCTCCCCCTGGCCGTAGAACCGGAAGGCCTGGGACGCCTCCTCCATCTCCCGCTGCACCGCGCCGATGCTGTACAGGTTCTCGATGTTGTTGACCACGTCGAAGATGACCGGCTCCCCGGCCCCGCCGGCCGACAGTGCCCGGCCAATCTGCTGTTTATAGATGATGGGCGAAACCGTCGGCCGGAACAGAATCACGCCGGCCACGTCCCCCACATGGACTCCCTCGTTGAACATATCGATGCAGAACAGCAGCTTCAGATGGTCGCTCTCGTCCGCCCGGAACTGGGCAAAGGCCCGCCGCGTCTGCGGGCAGTCGGCGTAGGCCCGGTAGACGTGGGGCGCCGGATCCACCGCCCCGAACCACGCGGGCACGTGGGCCATCATCTCGTCCATGTGGGCCACGTTGGCGCAGAACACCAGGTACTTCCCCCGGCGGTTCTCCATGTGTTTTTGGAAAATCACGTCCAGGCCGTCGGCCCGGTCCAGGGCCCGGCGCAGGGCCTCCAGCAGCGCCCACGCCTCGTCCCGGGCCGCGTCGCTCTTGAGCCGCTCCACCCGCCGCCGGTAATCCGCCAGGCTGTTTTGGTAGGCGTAGGCCGACAGCACGTATCGCGGCTGGCGCAAAATGCCCCGGACGATGGCCTCCCCCAGCGTCATCTCCGCGGCCACGTTGCCGTCGAACAGCTCGTCGGCCATGTCCCGCTGGTTGTCCAGGTACCGGACGCTGGTGGCCGACAGGCCCAGCAGCCGCGCCCCGGGGCAGCTGTCCAGCAGCCGCCGGACGCCCTGGCCCCACACCCGCGCCCCGCACCGGTGGAACTCGTCCAGAATCATGTAGTCCGCCCGGATGTCCTCCAGCTCCCCGTCGGTCAGGAGCGGCAGCTTGGCATAGGTGTAGAACTGCACGTTCTCCAGCGCCCCGCCGCCGGCGGCCTGCCAGTTTTCCACCTGGGTCTGGAAGATGTACTCCGACGGGGACAGCCAGCAGATTCGGGCTTCCGGGTGGTCGCAGCACAGCTGGAAGCCGATGAAGGACTTGCCCGTACCGGTGGGATGGACAACGGCGGCCTTGCCCCGTTCGTCCATCATGGCCACGGCGGCCGCATAGGCCTCCCGGTTGTGCGGGTACAGCAATTCCGGCATCCAGCTTCACCTCCCACCGCCGCTGACACAGAATAACGGTTTTGTTGTAGATTCGAGAAGTTTGCTCCGCAAACGGAGCGTATCTGGTCGTTTCTATTTGTTTGCAGTATACCATACGGAGCCCTGTTTTTCAAGTCATACGTCGCTGCATATCCTCACCAGGAGCGGCAGGACGGCCCAACAGGCATGAGAAGAAGGCCGGGGAGAGGGGAGCGCCTCTCTCCAGCCTCATTCTCATGCCTGTTTTTGCGTTTTGTCCCCCGAAGGCGCCGGTTTTCCGCCGATACCTCGTCCTCTGGCCGGCCGGCTACAACAAAACCGTTATTCCGTTGTCGCCCGCAGCACCAATCCCAGGCGCTCGAGCATCCGGGTGTGTTCTGCGCCGCTTTCCATCAGATAAATCCGGGTTGTTTCGATGCTGGCATGGCCCAGGAGGTCGGCCAGCTTTGCGATGTCCTTCTCCATCCGGTAGAAGGTCACGGCAAACAGGTGCCGCAGGTTGTGGGGAAACACCTTCCGCGCCTCCACCCCCGCCCGGCGGCCCAGGGCCTGCATCTCCCGCCAGATGTTCGAGCGGTCCAGCGGCCGGCCGCTGCGCGTTGCAAAGACCGGCCCCGCCCGGCGGCCCTGGCGGCGGCAGTAGTCCCGCAGCGCCCGCCGCAGCCCCTTCGTCATGAGGACCGTGCGCAGCTTCCCCTTGCAGTCCACCACGGCGTACCCCCGCTCCAGGGACTCCACGGTCACGAACCGCAGCTCCGACACCCGCATCCCCGTGGAGCAGAGGGTCTCCATCACCAGGCACAGCCGCTCGTTCCGCTCCGCCTGGGCCGTCCGCAGCAGCCGCAGGTACTCCTGCCGGGTCAGCTCCCGCGCCCGCTCCCGGAAAATCTCCCGCTGCCGTTTCAGGGGCCGCACCCGGCACTCCGGCCGCCCCAAAAACGCCAGAAAACCGTTTAACGCCGCCAGCTTCCCGTTCACGGTGCTGGCGGCGTACTTCCTGCACAGGAACTCCTTCCAGCGCAGCACCGCCGCCTTCTCCACCGCCGCACCCGCCGGCAGCCACGCGGAGAACTCCCGGATGTCCCGCAGGTACTTCTCAACGGTCCCCGCGCTCCGCTCCTCCCCCAGAAGGTATGCCCTGTACCGCGCCAGCGTCTCGCCGTCCCATACATTTCCCATGGTCCTCTCTCCTCTCCTCAGCTGGATGCTCCCAGTATAGCCGCTTGCCGGCCCCCTGGCCAATAGCGATTCCCCGCGAGGAGGCGTCCGCGCCGGTGCCGGCCGCGGCAGAATTCCGTGCAATGGTGCAGATTCTTTTCAAAAACCGGAGGGCCGGGTATTGACAATATCTTTTTATATGCGTTAAAATTCAGATTGCTTACGATATATCCCGTAATGGGGACAGCCGGCGTCGGACTGCTGTGGCGGGCAGACCGCGCCGGTAGCTTGTGGCACAACCGGGCGCAGCGCCCGGGGAGCCGGAGGGAGAGGAATCTTTTGGTATGATAAGAACGCTGACACAAAGTATACGGGAATTCAAAAAGCCGGCCATCCTGACGCCGGTCCTGGTGCTCTTCGAGGTCATTCTCGAGTGCATCATCCCGTTCATCATCGCCAAGCTGGTGAACGAGATGCAGGCCGGCTGCGGGATGGACGTCATTGTCCACTACGGAATCGAACTGATTATCATGGCCGTGTTGTCCCTGATTTTCGGCGTGGCGGCCGGCAACACCTGCGCCACGGCCTCCACAGGCTTCTCGCGGAACCTGCGGCAGGATCTCTTCTACCGGATTCAGGACTATTCCTTCGAGAACATCGACAAGTTCTCGGTCTCCAGCCTGGTGACGCGGATGACCACCGACATCTTCAACGTGCAGATGTCCTTTATG
This sequence comes from uncultured Oscillospiraceae bacterium, assembly GCA_904395905.1. GTDB lineage: Bacteria > Bacillota > Clostridia > Oscillospirales > Oscillospiraceae > Avoscillospira_A. The sequence goes on from CAJFNZ010000089.1 coordinate 7,977, forward strand.
ATGATTATCCGCGTGGCCATCCGCGGGCCGCTGATGCTGATATTCTCCTTTATTATGGGCTTTGCCATGGGCGGCCGGCTGGCGCTGATTTTCCTGGTCACGATTCCGCTGCTGGGCGTCGGGCTGGTGCTGGTCATCCGCAAGGCCACGCCGATTTTCCGCCGGGTGTTCCGCAAGTACGACGCCCTGAACGACTCCGTGCAGGAAAACGTGCAGGCCATGCGCGTGGTCAAGAGCTACGTGCGCGAGGCGTATGAGAAGCGGAA
>CAJFNZ010000090.1 GCA_904395905.1 uncultured Oscillospiraceae bacterium
CATCGTCATCGAGCTCAAGAAGGACGCCAACCCCCAGGTGGTGCTCAACCGGCTCTTTGCCCAGACCCAGCTCCAGAGCAGCTTCTCCATCAATATGCTGGCCCTGGTCCAGAACCAGACCCAGCCGAAGATCCTCTCCCTGCGGCACATCCTCGACGAGTACCTGGCCTACCAGCGGGAGGTCATCATCCGCCGCACCCGGTTCGATTTGCGCAAGGCCCAGGAGCGGGCGCACCTGCTCGAGGGACTGCTCATCGCCCAGGACAACATCGACGAGGTCATCCGCATCATCCGCAGCAGCTACGACGACGCCAAGCAGCGGCTGATGGACCGCTTCCAGCTGTCCGACGTCCAGGCCCAGGCCATCTGCGATATGCGCCTGATTGCCCTCCAGGGCCTCAACCGCGAGAAGCTGGAGGCCGAGTACAAGGAGCTGGAGGCGCGGATTGACTACTTCAACCGCCTGCTGGCCAGCGAGGAGATGCAGCGGGACGTCCTGAAGCAGGAGCTGCTGGAGATTGCCGACAAGTTCGGCGACGAGCGGAAGACCGAAATCCAGGACGTGGAGGACGAAATCGACATCGAGGACCTGATTGAGGAGGAGGAGTGCTGCTACACCCTCTCCCGCCAGGGGTATATCAAGCGGATGCCGGCCTCGGCCTACCGCAGCCAGCGGCGGGGCGGCCGCGGCGTCAACGCCCAGAACCTCAAGGAGGAGGACTGCGTCCGCAGCCTCTTCATCGCCTCGACCCACGATTACCTGCTGTTCTTCACCAGCGCCGGGCGGGTCCACCGCCGCAAGGGGTACCGGATTCCCGAGGCCGGCCGCACGGCCCGCGGGACGGCGATTGTCAACATCCTGCCTCTGGAGCCGGGGGAGACGGTCACGGCGATGCTGCCGACCCGGGAGTTCGACGGGGACAGCTACCTCCTGATGGTCACCCGCAACGGCACCGTCAAGCGGCTGGCCATGGACGCCGTCTATACGGCCCGGAAGGCCGGCATCCGCGCCCTGACGCTGGACGAGGGCGACCGGCTGATTTCGGTCCTCAAGACGACCGGCCGCGACAAGGTGCTGATTTGCACGAAGAACGGCATGGCCCTCTGCTTCGATGAGAACGACGTCCGTCCCATGGGCCGGGACGCCCTGGGCGTCCGGGGCATCCGCCTGGACGAGGGCGACCGGGTCGTGGGCGCCGACCTCTACCAGGAGGGCCGCCAGCTGCTGGCCGTGACGGAAAACGGCTACGGCAAGCGCACGGCTGTGGAGGAGTACCTGCGCACCGGCGACGACGGCGTCCGCCAGCCCCAGAAGCGGGGCGGCAAGGGCCTCAAGGCGTACAACATCACCGAGAAGACCGGGCCCATCGCCGGCGTCTGCGTGGTCGGCGACGAGGACGACGTGATGCTCATCGAGGACAGCGGCATCATGATTCGCATGGCCGCGTCGGAGATCAACGTCTACAAGCGCGACACCCAGGGCGTCATCGTCATGCGGGTGGAAGAGGGCAGCCGCGTCAGCGCTGTGGAGCGTGTGGAAAAGGAAGAGGACGAGGACGAGACGGAGCCGGCCCAGCCGTAAGCGGGTCCGGACGGAGAAAGGAGAGCGCCCATGGCGACAATGACACCGAATGTACGCCTCCAACCGCAGAAGCCCCCGAAACAGAAGCAGCCGATGTCCCCGGTCACCCGGGCGATTTTGGGCCTGTTCGGCGCGTTTTTGACGGCGGCCGGCCTGGCCGGCTGTGTCCTGGTGCGCGTCCAGCTCGCCTATATCGTCTGGCTTGTAATCGGCCTGCTGCTCCTGGCCAAGGCCATGCGCCGGCCGAAACGCAGCGGGAAGGCCGCGCACCCCTATCAGAATCCGACGGCAGACCGCCGGCAGCCGGGGAAGCGGTACGACACCTTCGTCACGCCGAGCCGGCAGCCGGCCGACGCGCGGCAGCGGCGGCTGGAGAATATGCGCCATCTCTATGAGGCCGGCCTCCTGACCCGGGAGGAATACGACGCCGAAATCCGGCGGGTATAGACGGGAGGCGTCATGAAGACCGTCACCATCTACACCGACGGCGCCTGCTCCGGGAACCCCGGTCCCGGCGGCTGGGGCGCCATCCTCCAGTATGGGGAACACAGCCGGGAGCTGTCCGGCGGCGAGGCCCGGACCACCAACAACCGCATGGAGCTGTCGGCCGTCATCGCCGCGCTGGAGGCGCTGAAAGAGCCGTGCCAGGTGGAACTGTACAGCGACTCCAAATATGTGGTGGACGCCGTGGAAAAGGGCTGGGCCAGGAGCTGGCAGCGGAACGGCTGGAGAAAAGCGGACAAAAAGCCGGCGCTGAATCCGGATCTCTGGGAGCGGCTGCTGGCCCTGCTGGACCGGCACACGGTCCGGTTCCACTGGGTCCGGGGCCACGCCGACAACCCGATGAACAACCGCTGCGACCAGCTGGCGGTGGCCGAGAGCCGGAAGTTCCGGACGTGAGGAGGAAATCCCTTGAAAAAGCGCGTGACGTACCGTCCCAGCAAGAGCCAGGCCGTCTTCGGCGGCGTGGTGGGCGGCATTTTCGTCCTGATTGGGATCTTTGTCGCCATCCCCAGCTTCGGCTTGTTCGGTATCTTCTGGACGCTGATTGCCGTGGGCATCACGGTGAGCAGCCTCTACCACGCCTTCGGCAAGCGGTACACGGGGCCGGAGATCCACATTGAGGAGGAACCGGACGGCGGCGACGCCGCGGAGCGGCTGCGCCAGCTGGAGGACCTCCGCCGCCAGGGGCTGATTACCGAGGAAGAGTTTGCGGCCAAGCGGCAGGAGATTTTGAACACGCTGTGAGCGGAATTGTTGAAAAACGTTTTCCCCGGCAGCGGCGTCTGAAGAACGGGCGCCGCCGCCGGGGTGTTTTGATTTTCTGTGCGGGGAGGAACGTGCGTTGCAAACTTGCCGGCTTCCGGCCCAAGGGGCCCCCGCGGGACGAAGTCCCGTGGGGAGAGGAGGAGCAAGGAAGCGGGCGCAGTTTTCGCCGGAGGGCGTCAGCCCGCAGGCGGAAACAGAGCTGAGCGGACTTTGCCCCGACGCCAGCCCCGGGGGGAACCCCCGGCGAGGGTTCCCCCCGGACCCCCTTCCTGCGCTGTTTGGGGAAAAGCAGACCGCGCCCGTGGGGCGCGGGGGGATTTCGCCCGCTGCGGCGGGCGACCGGGGGACGTCTGGGGGCCCCACGCGGCTGTTGCCGCGTGGGGAAAGGAGGGGCAAGGAAGTGAACGCAGTTTTCGCCGGAGGGCGCAGCCCGCAGGCGGAAACGGAGGTGAACGGACTTTGCCCCGACGAG
>CAJFNZ010000091.1 GCA_904395905.1 uncultured Oscillospiraceae bacterium
AGCGGCTCTGCATCGCCCGCGCCCTGGCCGTGGAGCCGGACGTGCTGCTGATGGACGAGGCCACCTCCGCCCTGGACCCCATCTCCACGTCGAAGATTGAGGACCTTGCGGTGGAATTGAAAAAAGAGTATACTATCATCATGGTCACGCATAACATGCAGCAGGCCGCGCGAATCTCGGACAAAACCGCCTTTTTCCTGCTGGGCGAGCTGGTGGAGTTCGACGACACCGAGCGTCTCTTCTCCATGCCCAAGGACAAGCGCACCGAGGACTACATCACAGGGAGGTTCGGATAATGAGAAAGACCTTTGACGACCAGCTGATGCAGCTGAACCGCGAGATGATTTCCATGGGCGCCCTGTGCGAGAACGTCATTGCCATGGCCGCCAAATCCCTGCTGGAGGGCGACATGGAGCTGGCCCGCAAGGTCCCGGTGACCGACGCCGAAATCGACCAGAAGGAGCGGGAAATCGAGTCCATGTGCCTCAAGCTCCTGCTCCAGCAGCAGCCGGTGGCCCGGGACCTGCGGATTATCTCCTCGGCCCTGAAGATGATTACCGACATGGAGCGCATCGGCGACCAGTCGGCCGACATCGCCGAGATTGTCACCATGGCCAACATCACCGCCTCGGACGACACGCTCCACATCGGCAACATGGCCCGGGCCGCCATCAAGATGGTCACCGACGCCGTGGACGCCTTCGTCAGCCGGGACGTCAAGGCCGCCGTGGCGGTCATCAACTACGACGACGTGGTGGACGACCTCTTCAACAAGGTCAAGCACGAGCTGATTTCCCTCTTCGGCTCCTCCCCGGAGAAGGGCGAGTACGCCCTGGACCTGCTGATGATTGCCAAGTACTTTGAGCGCATCGGCGACCACGCCACGAACATCGCCGAGTGGGTGGTCTTCTCCATCACCGGCCGCCACGAGGAGGCCCCGGAATGATTTACTGCGTGGAAGACGACGCCGGCATCCGCAACATGGTGGTCTACACCCTCCACTCCACCGGCTTCACCGCCGAGGGTCTGGCGGACGGCGCCGCCCTGTTCGACGCCCTGGAGCACCGCGAAAAGCCGCAGATGATTCTTCTGGACATCATGCTCCCCGGCGAGGACGGCCTGAGCATCCTCAAAAAGCTGCGCACCACGCCGGCCACGGCGGAGATCCCCGTCATCCTGGCCACGGCCAAGGGCAGCGAGTACGACAAGGTCACGGGCCTGGACCTGGGGGCCGACGACTACCTGGCCAAGCCCTTCGGCATGATGGAGATGGTCTCCCGGGTCAAGGCGGTGCTCCGCCGCACCGCCCCCAAGTCCGAGCAGCAGGTCCTCCGCGCCGGCGCGCTGACGCTGAACCTGGGCGAGCACATCGTCACCGTGGACGGCCAGCGGGTGACCCTGACCCTCAAGGAGTTTGAGGTGCTGCGGGTGATGATGGAGAACATCGGCCAGGTCTTCACGCGGGACCGGCTCCTGGGGGAGATCTGGGGCTACGACTTTGACGGCGAAACCCGCACCGTGGACGTCCATATGCGCACGCTGCGCCAGAAGCTGGGACGCTGCGGCGACTACATTGAGACGGTCCGCGGCGTCGGCTACCGCCTGGAGGTGGAACATCCGTGACGAAACGTATTTTCCGCTCAATTTTCCTCGTGGCCCTGGTCATCGTGCTGGCGGCCACGGTCCTCATCATGAGCATCCTCTACGGCTATTTCAACGAGGAGACCCACCAGCAGCTGCGGGCCCAGACCGACCTGGCCGCCCAGGCCGTGGCGGTCCAGGGGGAGACCTACCTCCAGCGGGTGACCACCGAGAACTACCGCATCACCTGGATTGCCGCCGACGGCACCGTCCTCTATGACACCGACGCCAACACCAGCCAGATGGAAAACCATCTGGACCGTGAGGAGGTCCAGGAGGCCCTGGCAAGCGGCTACGGCGCCAGCGAGCACTACTCCGACACTCTGATGACCCGGATGCTCTACGCCGCCGAGCTGCTGCCCGACGGGACCATCGTCCGGGTCTCCTCGGCCCAGCAGTCCCTGGTCAGCTTCATCGTGCGGATGCTCCAGCCGCTGATTCTGATGCTGGTGGCCGCCGGTGTCCTCTCGGGCCTCCTGGCCAGCCGGCTCTCGAAGAAGATTGTCAAGCCCCTCAATGAGCTGAACCTGGACGCGCCCCTGGAGAACGACACCTACGAGGAGATTGCCCCGCTGCTGGGCCGCATCGAGCACCAGCATCGGCAGATTGCCGAGCAGATGCAGCGGCTGCAGCAGAAGCAGGACGAGTTCACCGCCGTCACCGGCTCCATGAGCGAGGGTCTGGCCCTGCTCAACGCCGGCGGCGTCGTGCTGAGCATCAACCAGTCGGCCGCGCGGCTCCTGGGCACCGACCAGAGCGCCGTGGGCCGGGACATCCTGACGGTCAACCGCTCCCTGACGGTCCAGGACCTGCTGCTCAAGGCCCAGTCCGGCGAGCACGCCGAGGCCGTCCTCCCCGACGGCGACAGCGAGTACCAGCTGGTGGCCAGCCCCGTCCTCTCGGCCGGCCAGGTCTCGGGCGTGGTGCTGCTGATTTTCGACATCACCGAGAAGAGCCGCGCCGAGCAGATGCGCCGGGAATTCACGGCCAACGTCTCCCACGAGCTGAAGACGCCCCTCCACTCCATCTCCGGCTGCGCCGAGATTATCAAGAACGGCCTGGTCAAAGAGGCGGACCTGCCGCAGTTCATCGACCAGATCTACAACGAGGCCCAGCGGCTCATCACCCTGGTGGATGACATCATCCGCCTGTCCCGGCTGGACGAGGGCGGCGGCGACATGGCCCGCGAGTCGGTGGACCTGCTCCAGAGCGCCCGGGATGTGACCGAGCAGCTTGCGGCCTACGCCCAGCGCCAGCAGGTGCAGCTTTCGTGCCAGGGCGACAGCGCGGTGATTTCCGCGGTGCCGCGGCTCGTGAGCGAGATTCTCTTCAACCTCTGCGACAACGGCATCAAGTACAACGTCCCCGGCGGCTCCGTCACGGTCACCGTCTCCAAGCGGCCCCACGAGGCCGTCCTCCAGGTGCGGGACACCGGCATCGGCATCCCCAAGGAGCACCAGAACCGGGTCTTCGAACGGTTCTACCGGGTGGACAAGAGCCACTCCAAGGAGATTGGCGGCACCGGGCTGGGCCTCTCCATCGTCAAGCACGCGGCCCTGATTCACGGGGCCACCGTGGAGCTGGACAGCGCCCCCAACAAGGGCACCACGGTCACCGTCCGTTTCCCCTGTTCATAAGTGCAACCCGCCCCCGCGGCCGCCGGCCGCGGGGGCGACAGACTGTCAAAAAACCGGGGCGCCGTGCAAGGGGGCAGCGTGTATCTTGCACAGGAAAAAGCCCTCGGCAGAGTTTCGCCGCCCGCAGGCGGCGAAAGAAAGTCCAAATCTGTTTTTTCCGGGGACACAAGGTGAATTGCCCCGGAGGGGCAAGAGAAGGTCCCCTGGGGGATGCGCCTCGGAAAAAACACT
>CAJFNZ010000092.1 GCA_904395905.1 uncultured Oscillospiraceae bacterium
AGTGTTTTTTCCGAGGCGCACCCTCCAGAGGGCCTTCTCTTGCCCCTGCGGGGCAATTCACCTTGTGTCCCCGGAAAAAACGGATTTGACTTGATTTCACCCGCTTCGGCGGGCGAAACTCTGCCGAGGGCTTTTTCTCGTGCAAGTTGCACGCTGCCCTCCTGCACGGCATTGCGGTTTTTTGACAGTCTGAAGGCAGCCGCTGTGCGCTGCCCTGCCCAGGCCGTTATGGGAAGTAATAGACGAAGCCGTTGTAGACGCCGTCGCTGCCGGACGCCTTGAACATGTCGAGCGTCCTCCGGTTGCTGTACTGGTAGAGGTAGGCGTACTCCAGCTGCACGTCGAAGAGGTACGTCGCGCCGTCGGGCCAGTCAATCATGGTCCAGGCGTGGTCGTTGTCGGGGCTGTACTCGTGGCCGGCCACGTTGTAGGCCTGGTAGCCCAGGCGGCGGGCGCAGGCAGTGAAGAGAGCCGTGAAGTTGTAGCAGTTCCCCTTCCCCTGGTTGAGCATCGCCAGCGCGGCGCTGTTCCCCCAGTGGGTGGAGCCGGCCTCGTAGTGGTCCATGCTCAGATACCGGTAGTTGTCCCGGATGTAGGTGTACAGCTGCCGCAGCCGCCCTTCCCGGTCGGCGGCGACGTCCGGGCAGACGCTGGCGATAAGACCGTCGATGCCCGCGTCCAGGTCGGCGTCTCCGGAGGTGTAGCGGCCGTCGGCCCCGAAGGTCAGATAGCCGACGCTCCCCGCCGCCAGGCAGGTCCCGTCCTCCTGGACGTAGTAGAGGCCGTCGGCCGTCTCCCAGATGCCCGGGGCCGTCCCCTCCGGCGGGGTCGGCGGCGCAGCCGCCGGCTCGACGTCGGGCGCCGTCGGTTCCGGTTCGGAAGCCGGCGTGGCCGGCGCGTCGTCCGGCGTCTGCTCCGCCGGCGTCTCGCCGGCCGGGGGCGCGGCCGTCTCTCCGCCGTCCGGCGGGGCCGCGGGCTGCTCGGCCGGCGCCTCGCCGGAATCTGCCGCCGGGGTCTCCGGCCCGGCCGCCGCGTCCTCGCCGGACGCCGCCGGAACCTCCTCGGACGACGCCGTGTCGGACGCCGTCTCCGGCTCCTCGGCGGTGTGGTCCGCGTCCTGGGCCACGCCGTCCGATTCCGAGACGGCGGACACCGCCTCCGCGGGCTCGTCCGCCGGCGGCGCGGCGGTCTCCGCCTGACAGCCGGCCAGCAGCAGGCACACAATTCCGATGAGGTACCACAGCTTTTTCACGGTTTGCCTTCTTTCTCTCTAGCGGGCGGACGCGGTCTCATAGGCCGTCGTCAGGGCGTCGGGCACGGTCTCGCCGCCGGGGCTCAGGAGCGCCACGTACCACAGGCCGTCGGCGGCCTCCAGGAAGCGCACCCGGGCCGAAAGGGCCGGGGCGTCGTCCGTGGCCGGCAGCTCCAGCCGCAGCCCGTCGGAAACGGCGTCGTCCGCCGCCGCGGAGATCTCCCCGGTGGCCGGCGCGTCCACATAGTAGGCCTGGACCAGGCCCACGGCCAGCTGCTGCAGCTCGCCGTCGGTCAGGTCCTCCAGGGAGCCGTCCAGCCGCTGGGCGTCCAGCCGCGGCAGCGTCTCGTTCCAGTCGGGCAGCAGCGAGGTGACGCCCTCGGCCACCGACACCTCCTGGAGCGCGCCCTCGGCGTAGTAGAGGGTCAGGCTGCCCACGGCGTGGGACGGCAGCGTTCCGGCCGCCGGCCGGCTCTCCGTGCCGCCGTCCCCCTGGGTCGGCTGCTCAGGGGCCGTCGTCTGCTGGCCGTCCGGCGTCTGCACAGCCGTGTCGGCCGATTGGAACGAGCCGAACAGCCGCAGCAGCACCACCAGCGCCGCCGCCAGCGCGACGACGAGGACGGCAATCAGCAGGATTACCCGCACATTTACCTTGCGTTTTTCCATAGGGCACCTCACGGATGGCTCTGGTCGATGCGCTCCGCGCCGTCGGCCTTGCTGCACAGCGAAAAGGCGTTGCGGTCCTGCTCAAAGAGGATGATGGACTTGCAGTCCCGGTAGAGCAGCTCCGGCGTGGCGTAGACCAGGCCGGGGTTGTTTCCGGGCACGTCCCGCATCTGGTCGGTGTCCCGGTACCGCTCGGGCATCTCATAGGGGTCGGCCACCAGGAAGTAGCCCTGGCCGTCGATGACCGTATAGTCCGACAGCACCATGTAGTGCTCCTGGCTGGTGAAGGCCCCGGCCACCACGTGGATGATGGCCATGTAGCCCTGGTTGGCAATCTGGTCGATGAGCGTGTCCATGGTGAACTCGGACTTCTGGTAGATCTTCGGCTGCTGGAGGACGGTGCCGTAGCGCTCCGTCTCCAGGTAGGTGTAATACTGGGCGATGCCCAGGAAGTACTCGTTGGGCAGGCCGTAGCTGACCTGCCAGTCGCCGTCCAGGGCGTAGTGGCGCATCCACTTGGGGGTGATTTCCACCTTGTGGTAGGTGGAGAACACCATCGCCGCGCAGGCGGTGCCGCAGCCGCGGTCCCGCAGCGTCGCGCCGTTGCCCTCGAACTCGAAGATCTCGTCGGCCCAGTCGGGGTCCGTCTGGGCAAAGTAGTAGAGGTGGTCGGCCGTGCCGTCCCGGAGGATGGTCCCCTGGGTGTCGTTCTGGACCATGGCGTACTTGTAGGCCACCTCAATGTCGTTGCGCAGCTCATGGCTCAGGTTCTGGAGATTCATGGCCAGGTAGCGGGTCACGGCGTCCAGCTCCGGCTCCTTTCCCTCCAGGCCGCAGAAGCGGTAGAGGGTCTCCAAGAAGAGCGCCAGATGCTCGTCAAAGTAGTCCACCACCTCCGGCCGCACCTGGGTGTAGGTGACGTACTCGTTGTTGGGGAAGACGTCGTTGGAGTTCAGGTGCCGCTTGACCTCCTCCACCAGGGGGTCCCGCTCCCCCGGCCGGACGGTCTCGCCGTCTGCGGCGCACTGGTCCCAGACGTACCGGGGGATGATGACCCGGTGGATCTCGGTGTCGTCGTAGGAGAAGGTCTCGCTGCCGAAGAGCAGCGGCGGGGCGGCCTGGGCCAGCAGGCTGTGGAGGGCGTCCTCGCTGGCCCGGGAGGGCTGGATCCCCACGCCCAGCAGGAGCAGCAGCAGAAGGCCGCGCCAAGCCCAGCGGAGCCGTCTCATTGGCCGCTCTCCGTCTCGGTGGGCATCACGTCGTAGACGGTCTCGCTGCCGTCGGTGTCCCGGTATGTATAGACGGTGAAGCCGTCGTAGTACAGCTCCCCGTCCTCCCCCTCGCCCAGGCAGGAGGAGGCGTAGGCCGAGTCAGCCGGGTAGTCGATGGCCTCGTACAGCCGGTCGATGGGCTCGTCAATCAGGGACTGCACCAGGGCAATCTGCTCCTCCACCGTGGCGGGCTCCGCCGGTTCCGCGGCGGGTTCGCCGGCTGTGTCGGCGCCGTCCGCGGCGGGCGCGGCCGTCTCCTGGCCGCCGCAGGCCGTCAGCACAGCCAGCAGGGCGCAGGCAAGGATGAGCAGAAGAAGACGCTTCATGGAAAATACCTCCTGTCCATGGCGGAACTCCGGCCGGAGGCCGGATTCAGAATTCACTGTATACGAACGCGACGCTCTCGCCGTCGGTGTAGAGCCACGTGAGCAGCAGCGCCGCCGCGATGAGCCCATAGAACACGGCCCGGGCCAGCCAGTGGACCCGCAGGGCCGTCTCCACCCTATGACACAAATTCGACAATCGCCCGGTCAACGGCCAACCACCCCTTCCATCCCAGGTGCATCGTATCGCAGAGGAAATACGGCTCGTATTCATAGCCGGTCAGATCCAGCAGCTGCACGTTGTCGTACTGCGCTGCAATCTCCCGGACGTTTTCGTAGTAGACGGCCCGTTCGTCGGCCGAGAAGCCGGTGTAGTCGTACCAGCTCCCGTGCATCGGCACGTGGACGAACAGCACCTCCAGGTTCCGCAGCCGGCACAGGTCCAGCAGGCACCGGAGGTCGTCGTACTCCGGCGACTGGGCGTAGCTGAGGCCCGCGTCCTGGCCGGCCTGCTGCTCCAGGCGCGCGCCGATGTACGTGGCGTAGTAGCTGTCCTGCATGGCGAAGTCGTTGTTGGTGACCATCTCCCGGGCCTGGTCCATGGCCGCCTGCTCCCAGGCCGCCCAGTCGAAGTCCAGGGAGTTCCCCCGGGCCTCCGCCGGCCGGTCGGTATAGGCGGCGATGCACGTCCGGGCGTCGGCCAGGTCCTTCGTCTCCAACAGCCACTCGGTCAGCGCCGCAAAGGGCAGGTACGGCGCCGGCGAGCGGCCCTCGGCCCAGGCGGCGCTGAGGACGTCGCCGGCCGTGCCCTTCTGGGGCGTGGCGCCCGTATCGGCCTCGTACCGGGCAAAGAGGTCCTGCACCCGGCCCGCCAGGTACGTCTTGATGGCGTCGGGCACCGTCTCGTCGGTCAGCACCCGCAGCAGCTGCTGCTGGGAGTAGTTGGCCATGAACATATCGCTGGCGATGCCCTCGGGCACGTAGGACTGGGGCGCGGTAATCAGGACAATCTTCCGGCCCTCCAGGGCCTGGCCCTGGCCGCCGACAATCAGCGCGTGAATCAGGGACTGGCAGGAGCCCCGCCCCACCAGGTCCACCTGGAGCCCCGAGCCGGCGAAGAAGTTGGCCGGGTGGGTCAGGATGTCGGTGGTGCGCAGCTCGCTGGAGCCGAGAATCAGCAGGCTGTCCGGCTGGCGGGCGCCCTCGGAGACCAGATACGTGCCGGTGTTTTTCTCCGTCGCGTTGTCGGCGGCCAGGGCCGCCGGATAGGCCGGCATCCCGGTTCGGACGGCGGCCGTCACCCCCGCCACCGCGGCGGCGCAGGCGACCAGGGCAGCCGCGGCGGCCAGCAGCCGCCGCTTCATGACGGCTGGCGGGCGCGGACGGTCTCGGCAATGGCGGCCGGGGTGGCCATGTCCTTGCGCTCCAGGTCCGCCGGGTCCAGGGTGACGGAGAACCGCTCCTCCAGCGCCACAATCAGCTGCACCAGGGCGAAGGAGTCCAGCAGCCCCTCGTCAAAGAGCGCCGTGTCCGCCTGGAGCTCGCCGGGGTCCGCGCCGCAGATCTCCGTGAGAATTTCCAAAATCTGTTCCAGCATCGTCGCATCCATCCTCTCAAATCAGCTCCCCGGAGAACAGCAGCAGGCCGAAGGCAAAGAGGTGGAACGTGACCACCGCCAGCGCCGCCCGGGGCAAAGGCCGCTTTTTCATCGCTTTGAAGGGTTTCCAGTGGGTGTCGAGCGCCTCGTTGCCGCACAGCAGCAGGCCGTGGTAGAGGCCGTAGACCAGATAGCCCGGGGTCAGCCCGTGCCAGAGGCCCATCAGGGTCATCGTCAGCAGGTTCCCCAGGTAGGCGCTGACATGGGGGGTGCGGAACCACTTCTTCCGCAGGGCGGTCATGCAGAACCGGGTGTAGACCCGGTCGCGCAGCCAGGTGGACAGGGAGATGTGCCAGTTGGCCCAGAACTCCTTCATGTCCGCGCTGCGGAAGGGGCGGTTGAAGTTCTCCGGCATCCGGATGCCCAGCAGGTAGGCCGTGCCCACGGCCATGCGGCTGTACCCGGCAAAGTTGAAGAACATAAAAAAGGTGTAGCCGTAAAAATAACCCGCCCAGTGGAGGAACCCGCCGGGGGGCAGCGCCTCCAGCCACAATCGCCAGATGAGGTTGCCGAAGACGAAGTAGTACAGGCATCCGGTCATGATGCGCCAGACGCCGTCCCGGACCAGCACGGCGTAGTCCCCGCCGGGCAGCGGCGTGCGCAGGTCCTTCACGAAGCGGCGGTACCGGTCCAGCGGGCCCGAGGACACCGCCGGGGCAAAGAGGAGGAAGTAGCTGTACTCCACCGGGGAGAGCCGGTCCACCTTCCCGTCCCACAGGTCCAGCAGCGCGTCCACCGCCCGGAAGGTCATGTAGCTGATGCCCAGCAGGGACAGGTGGAAGCCCGGCAGCAGCCCGCCCACCTTCACGGCCAGCAGGGGCAGCAGCGCCAGCAGCACCAGGCCGCCCTTGGCCCCCCGGAACGGCCGGTTATGGAGCCGCGCCGCCAGGAACGCCAGGACCAGCTGCCACAGCCAGAAGCCCAGAAGCAGCAGCCGGGCGGCCGCCGTGTCGAATATCACCAGGAGCAGCGCCGCCGTCATCAGCGGCCCATACCAGCGCAGGCCGCGTCCCGCCAGGCCCAGCGCCAGCGCCGGAAGCAGCAGCAGCGCCAGGATGCAGAAAAAAGTCAGCCCGCCGTAGGGGGTCATGTCGCACTCGCTCCCATCGTCTTTCTATTTTATACCAGATCCGCCAGGGCTTTTTTGTCGATTTTCCCGTTGGGATTCAGGGGAAAGCGGTCCACACAGCGGATCTTCCGCGGCACCATGTAGGAGGGCAGCAGCGCCCCGAGAGCCTGCTTGACGGCCTTGGCCCGCTGGAGGCTGGTCATGCCGTCGGGCTTTTCCAGCAGGATGAACGCCGTCAGCCCCTGGACCGTGCCGTCCACCGTCACCGGCAGCACCGCGGCCCGGGCGATGTTGTCCACCTTCAGCAGGTTTGCCTCCACGTCCTCCAGCTCCACCCGGAAGCCGTTGAGCTTCACCTGGCCGTCCAGGCGGCCGAAGTAGTCTATCAGGCCGTCCGCCCCCCGGCGGCAGAGGTCGCCGGTCCGGTAGCCGCGGCGGCCGTCCTCGGCGGTGAAGAAGACCCGGGCCGTCTGCTCCGGCTGCCGGAAGTAGCCGGGGCTGACGCAGTCGCCGACGATGGCCAGCTCGCCGCTCTCCCCGTCGGGGACCGGCGCGTGGGTCTCGGGGTCGAGGATCCGACACTCCAGGTTGGAAAAGCCGTAGCCGATGGGCAGCGCGGGCCGCCCGCTGCACATCTCCGGGGTAATCTCCACGGCCGTCACCAGGACGGTGGTCTCGGTGGGGCCGTAGGCGTTGTAGACCTTCGCCCCGGGGAAGCGCTCGAGCATCTCCGCCCCCAGGCGGCACGTCATCACCTCGCCGCAGAAGACGAACTTCTGCACCCGGGGCAGCAGCTCCCGGCGGAACCGGGGCGACTGGAGGCAGATTTCCCCCAGGGAGGGGGTGGAAACCCAGATGTCCAGCCCCGACGCCTCCAGCGACTGGAACAGCGCCTTGGTGTCGCCGAGGGTGTCCTTGTCCACCGTCCAGAGGGTCATGCCGCGGCCGAGGCCGTAGTAGAGCGGGCAGACGGAGACGTCAAAGGAGTAGGAAATCTCGTTGAGGAACACGCCGCCGTCCCCCTCGAGCCGGAACCACGGCTCCACGCCCCGGCAGAAGGCGGCGATGTTGCCGGCGGTAATCTGCACCCCCTTGGGGTTCCCGGTGGAACCGGAGGTGAACAGCATGTAGGCCACATCCGACGGCCCCACCCAGCTGCGGCGGTCCTTGGCGGCCGGCCGCCGGAGGATGGCTTCCAGGGCCGCGGCGTCCAGAACCACGGGGGCCTCCAGCGCCCCGCCGGAGAGGTTGACCGCCAGCCGGGGCCGCACCTGCTCCAGAATCCGCGCGACCCGGTCGGCCGGGAACGTGGTGTCCACCGGCACGTAGGCCCGCCCGGCCTTGAGGGCGCCGAACATACACACCGGCAGGGCCAGGTCCTTGTGGCCCCACAGCAAAATGGGGGTGCGGTCCTCCCCGAAGGTCTCCAGCAGCCAGGCGGCAAAGGCGTCGGACTGGGCGTCCAGCTGGGCGAAGGTCAGGGCCACGTCCCGGTAGCGGATGGCCACCCGGTCGGTCTCGGCCAGCCGGGCCAGCCGCTCCAAGAACTCCATCTCCACGCCTCCTCAGTCCTCGCCGGCTTCCCAGCGGTGGGTGCCCTCCAGGGCGGAATCGGGCTGCATACAGTAGTCGGCCGGGTCCTCCGCGTAGTAGCGGCCGTAGAGGGGGTCGAAGTGCAGCCACTCGCCGTCCACCTCGGCCCGCACCCAGGCGTGGTCCACCCACTGGCCGTCCTCCCGCAGGAACTGCCCCTGGAGGATCTCGCAGCCGTAGCCCAGCCGCTCCAGCAGCGCCGCCATCACGGCGGCTTCGGTGTCGCAGTTGCCGCGGCGCTTGGAGAGGCCCTCCAGGGCCAGCTCCTGTATCAGTTCTTCGGTAAAGCCGCCGGACACGTCGGCCGTGCCGGCCCGGTAGGCAATCTCCTCGCTGACCCAGCCGTACACGGCGGCCAGGTTCTCGGCCTCGGTCCCGTCGGGCTGGTAGAGCGTCTCGAGCACTCCGTAGACCGCCTCGTCCAGTTCGGCGTTGCCGGTCTCATTGCTCTCGTAGGGCAGCGGGGCGGCCTCCCCGCCGCAGCCGGCCAGCACCAGGGCCAGCACCAGCGTCCAAACCAGCGTCCTCATTGGCTTCGATGCTCCGCCGTGATGCCGATGGCCGTCACCGCGCCGTCGGTCAGCTCAAAGTACAGCGAGGCCGGCGTGTTGTTGGCCGACGCGGGGGCCGTCTCGTAGGAGAGCAGGCTCCCCTCCTCCACGTAGCCGTCGCCGAAGGTCTCCACGACTGCATCCCGGGACGAACCGAAGGTGATGCCCTGGGCCGACACGTCGCCGCCGGTGCAGTAGAGCTCCATCAGCCGGTCGGTGTCCCCGTCGGGGAAGGTGTAGAGGACGCAGTCGCCGTAGGTGTACGTCTTGTCCATGCCGTCGTAGACGCAGGAGATGGCCTCATAGTACTCGTACTCCCCGCCCAGCAGGGCCAGAACGTCGGCCACGGCGGTCTCGCCAGAAATCTCCGTCCCCTCCACCGTCACGGCCGGTTCCACGGTCTGGGCCTCCCCGCCGCAGCCGGCCAGGCCCAGGAGCAGCGCCGCCGACAGCAGCGCCGCGAACAGCGGTTTTTTCTTCATCACGCACCCTCCGCATCCACGATGGTCTCCACGCCGTTCTCCACGTAGGTGAAGACGAGGAAGTCCGGGTACGTCAGCACCCCGTCGTCGCCGGGGCCGATGCAGGAGTACTCATAGCGGCTGGATGTCGGCTGGCCGGCGATGGCGTAGAGGGACTCCACGTTCTGCCCCACCAGGGCCAGGACGTCCTCCAGGGTGGCGCCGGCCGCCGCCGGCGTCTCCGTCCCGGCGGAGGTCTCCGGCTGCTCCGGCTCCGTCGGCGTCTCCGCCGGCACATCGGCCGCGGGCTCCGGCTCAGCCGTGGGCTCCGGCTCGGCCGGCGCTTCCGCCGGGGCGGCCGGCTCCGTCGCCGGCGGCTCCGCCGCCGTGTCGGGAGCCGTCTCCGGCTGCGTCGGCGCGGCGGGCGCCTCCGGCTCCGCGTCCGCGGCGCCGTCCGGTTCCCCGGTTGCCGCCGTGTCCGCCGCACCGGCATCTCCGGGCGCCTCCGCCGCGTCAGTACCGGTCTCCTCCGCCGCGTCGGCATCGGTCTCCTCGGCCTCGTCGGCGCCGGTCTCCTCCGCCTCGTCGGCGCCGGTCTCCTCCGGCGCCGACGCCGCTTCCGTCTCCGATGCGGCCGGAGACGCTTCCGCGGCCGTGGATGCCCCGTCGGCCGTGTCGCCCTCGGGCGCCGTGTGGGCGGCGGTGCTGGCGCAGGCCGTCAGCAGCGCCAGGGCCGCCAGCACCGCTGCAAAGTGTGCAAGACGTTTCACAGTTCCATTCCTCTCTTCCCGTTCGTTTCCCGAATTCTCCGTCTGTCAGTTGGGATAATAGCTGGCGTGGGCCGTCTCGTAGGTCACGCGGAAGGCCCCCTCCACCTCGTTGGAGATGCCCCGGCGCAGGTTGTAGTTTTCAATCTGCGGGTCAAACAGATACATGACGCCGTCCATCGGGATCTCCACCCAGGCGTGGGAGATGGCCCGATTGCTCCAGGAGTACTGGCAGGTGCCCACCACGGCCGTGGCGTCGTAGCCCAGGGCCCGCGCCAGGTAGTAGAAGGCCGCCGTAAAGTTGTAGCAGTCCCCCTTGCCGGTTTCAAAGATCTTCGCGGCGTAGGCGGACGCCTGTTCCGGGGACATGACCGCGTCATAGACGGTGGCGTTGCGCCCCAGGTAGCCGTAGCCCCGCACCAAATCGAAGACGGCCCGCAGCTTTTCCAGCTGGGTCATGGAAGCGTCGGTGGACTGGGCGAGGATTTCGGCCACGTATCCGTCAATCTCGTCGGAGCCGGAGGTATAGAACCCCGCCTCGTCAAAGTAGAATCCCTGGAATGAGTTGTTTTGCAGCAGCCTGCCGTTGCCGGCACAGCAGACCAGGGTGTTCCCGTAGGGGTGGATGGCGTTGTCGGCCCAGATAAGCCCCGTCTCGTCGGCCACCAGATAGGAGCCGCCGTTCCACTCCAGGATGCCGGGGGTCTGGTACAGACTGCCGGAGGCCTCAACATAATAGCCGACGCCGTCGTCTATGTAGACGCCCTCCGTCAGCGGTGTCAGGGTCCAGGAATCCGGCAGCCAGCTGCCGTCGTCGCCGCACCGGTGCTCCACGGCCGCCTCCAGGATGTCGGCATAGGCCCAGTGGTCCGGCCGGACATCCACAAAAAACACGCCCTCCAGCGCGTCCACCGCGTCCCTGTCCGGCGTGCGGCCCAGGGCGCGGTTCACCACGGCCACCGCCGTCGCCCGCGTCGCCGGCGCGTCCTCCCGGGACGCCGCGTCCGGAAGCCACCCGTTCGCCTCGGCCGCGGCCCAGTAGGGGGCGTACCACGCGTCGTCCGACGCCGCCGGGACGTCCGTCTCCAGCGTGCGGCAGAGGACGGCGACCAGCTCCGCCAGGGTGGCCACCGCGTCCGGGCGGAAGGTGCCGTCGTCATAGCCGGTGAGGACGGCGGACAGCTGCGTCACGGCAGGCCCGTACCACTGGGTGGGATCCACATCGGCAAACGACGCCTCCCCCGGCGCGGAAAACCCCAGATTGTACAGCATCTGGGCCATCTGCGCCCGGGTAATCGGCCGGTCCGGGTGGAAAAAGCCGTTTTCCCCCTGGACATACGCGCTGTGAATCGCCGGCTCCGCCGCGCGTGTCTGCGGCTGTACGGCGGCCTCCGTCGGCGCGGCCGCAGACGAGGTGCGGAGAAAGCCGGACGAGACCAGCACGATTCCGGTCAAGAGCAGCACGGAGAGGCCCACAGCCGTCAGCGTGCGGAAGGGATGCTTCACAGTTCATCACCTGGCCCTACAAATCGGGCACCGCAATCCGTGCCGCCCCAGCGGCCGAAATGTGCCCCTGAATTCACTATCCAATACAATTTTACACAGAAATTCCAAAAAAGCAAGGGAAATTTTAGGAATTCGTCGAAGGAGCGCGAAAGCCCGTCCGACGGATGTGCAAGCGTTCTTTTTCTGCCGAAGGCAAAAAAGACGTCGGAGCAAAGCGGACTCTGCTCCGACGTGAACGGGACGGTTCCAACCGATTTTTTCCAGGGCCAAACAAAACCGCCGCGCAGCGGCGGGCCCAAACCGCAACCCAGCACAGCGGCTGCGGTTTGGAAAGGAGGAGCAAGGGAGCGGGCGGATGGCGTTCTTTTTTGCAAAACGCAAAAAAGAACGCCGGAGCAA
>CAJFNZ010000093.1 GCA_904395905.1 uncultured Oscillospiraceae bacterium
CTGGAACATCTCCACCTTGTTGAACTGGTGGCCGCGGACCATGCCGCGCTCGTCGGCCCGGTGGGAGCCGGCCTCCCGGCGGAAGCAGGGAGTGTAGGAGAAGTACTTCCGGGGCAGCGCGGCCTCGGGCAGAATCTCGTCCCGGTGGAGGGAGGCCAGGGCCGTCTCGGCCGTGGGCAGCATGAAGTGCATCCGGTCGTCGGTGGGGTTTTCGATTTTGTAGACCTCGTCGGCGAACTTGGGGAACTGTCCGGCCGTCTCGCCGCACTTGTACTCCAGCATATACGGCAGGATGACCATCTCATAGCCGTCGGCCAGGTGCTGGTCGATGAAGTAGTTCAGCAGCGCCCACTCCAGCCGGGCGCCCATGCCCTTGTAGATCCAGAAGCCGGAGCCGGCCAGCTTGACGCCCCGCTCGTAGTCGATGAGGCCCAGGTCGGTGCAGAGGTCCACGTGGTGCTTCGGCTCGAAGTCGAAGCGGTGCGGCTCGCCGTAGTAGCGCAGGGGCTCGTTGTTCTCCTTGCCGCCGGGTTTCAGGTCGGGGTCCGGCAGGTTGGGCAGGCTCAGCATCCACGTCCGGTACTCGGCCTCAACGGCGGAGAGCTTCTCGTCGTTGGCGGCGATGTCGGCCTTCAGCTGGCTCATCCGCGCAAAAATCGGCGCCACGTCCTCGCCGGCCTTTTTCAGCTTGGGAATCTCCTTGGAGACCTTGTTCTGCTCGGCCTTCATGGCCTCGGTCTCGGCGATGGCGGCGCGGCGGGCGGCGTCCAGCTCCAGAATCCGGTCCACGGCCTCGTCGCAGTCCACCTCCTTCGCGCGGAGGGCGGCCTTGACGGCCTCGGGGTTTTCTTTGATACGTCTGATGTCCAGCACGGTTGTCACTCCTCTAAGTTGATGGGTTGCTTATGCGCTCTCCGCGGTCAGCAGGCCCCGGAGAATGGTCAGCTGCTCCCGGGCCGTGTCGGAGAGATGGGCCTCCAGCGGCGCCAGCTGCTCCAGCAGGGCGGTCAGGCCCTCCAGATCCTCGCGGTCGGCGGCGTCCTGGGCCTGCAGCAGCAAGTCGTAGGCAATCTGGGTGTCCACGGCGGATTGCTGGGCCTCCGCCAGCTGTGTTTCCAGCGAAATCCGCTCTGAAT
Source organism: uncultured Oscillospiraceae bacterium (assembly GCA_904395905.1). Taxonomy (GTDB): domain Bacteria; phylum Bacillota; class Clostridia; order Oscillospirales; family Oscillospiraceae; genus Avoscillospira_A. The sequence goes on from CAJFNZ010000093.1 coordinate 1,137, forward strand.
CCAGCCGTTCCTGCTCTGACTGCGCCTCCGCCAGGGCGTCGGTCTGGTTCTCCAGCTGGAGCCGCAGCTGCTCGTTCTCGGCGGTCAGGGCCTGGTTTTCCTCCTGGAGCTTCCCGGCGTTCTGCAGGGCGCTGGCGTTGGACTGGTGCAGGTCCGAGATGGTCTCCCGGGAGTCGCGCATCTGAATCAGGAACGACAGCAGCACCAGCAGAAACGCCACGCCGAAGAGAATGGCCATATACCGCAGCAGCGCCGTCCGGCGCTTGTCGGAGAGCGCCGCGCGGACGTCCTCCGGCGACTGGGTCGGCGTCGGATGGTTCGATTGCTCGCTCATGTCGGTCCCTCCTTGCCCTCGAGCCGCTCCAAGGCGTCGAGCAGCTGCTGCAGATCCTCCTGGCCGTAGAACTCCAGGGCCAGGTGGCCCTTCCGCTTGCCGTTGGAGATTTTCACGCCCCGGCCCAGGCGGCGGGACAGGTGCTTCTCGCACTGCGCCAGATAGTCCACCTCCAGCGGCGGCGCCGCCTTGGGGGCCGGCGTCTCCCTGGCCATGCTGCGGCAGAGCAGCTCCGCCTGGCGGACCGACAGCTGCAGCGCCGCAATCTTCTGCGCGGCCTCCCGCTGGCGGGATTCGTCCTTGAGCGACAGCACGGCCCGGGCGTGGCCCGGCGAGAGCCGCCCGTCGGCAACCATCGCCAGCAGGTCCTCCGGCAGGGCCAGCAGCCGCAGGGCGTTGGCCACGGCGGATCGGGACTTGCCGACCCGTTCGGCGGCCTTCTCCTGGGTCATGCCGTACTCCTCCAGGAGCCGGCGGTAGCCCATGGCCTCCTCGACGGGGTTGAGGTCCTGGCGCTGGAGGTTTTCAATCAGCGCCAGCTCCGTGGCCTTCTCGTCGTCGGCCTCCAGCACGACGGCCGGCACCTCGTCCAGCCCGGCCAGCCGGGCGGCCCGCCAGCGGCGTTCGCCGGCGATAATCTGGTAGTATCCGTTCCCCACGGCCCGAACCGTCAGCGGCTGAATCACGCCGTGCAGCGCGATGGAGTCGGCCAGAGCCTGGAGCTCGGCCTCGTCGAAGGTCTTCCGGGGCTGGTTGGGGTTCGGTTCAATCTTCTGGATGGGCAGGTTGAGATTGGGCGCCTCCGCCTCGCCGGCCGGCGGCAGGTCGCCGAACAGTGCGCCGAGGCCCTTGCCCAGGCCCTTCTGTGCGGCCATCAGCGGCCCCCCTTTCGCAGGACTTCCGCGGCCAGGGCCGTGTAGCTCTCGGCGCCGCGGCTGAATTTGTCGTAGGCCATGACCGGCAGCCCGTGGCTCGGCGCCTCGGAGAGCCGCACGTTCCGCGGGATGACCGTGGAGAAGACCTTCCCGGGGAAGAAGCGGCGGACCTCCTCGGCCACCTGCATGGAGAGGTTGGTGCGCCCGTCGAACATCGTCAGCAGGACGCCGAAGATCTCCAGCGTGCGGTTGAGCCCTCGCTTGACGGCCCGGAGGGTCGTCATCAGATCCCGAAGGCCTTCGAGGGCGTAGTACTCGCACTGGACCGGGATGAGAATCTGGTCGGCGGCGCACAGGGCGTTGAGGGTCAGCAGCTCCAGGGACGGCGGGCAGTCGATGAAGACGAAGTCGTAGCTGCCGCGGAGGCCCGTCAGGGCTTTTTTCAGCTGATGCTCCCGGTCGCCGACGCCCACCAGCTCCACGCCCGCGCCGGACAGCGCCGGCGACGAGGGCAGCAAGTCGCCGAAATCGGTGTGGATGACTGCCCGGGCCGGGTCGGCCTCGTTGATAATCACGTCGTACGTGCTGCTCTTGACGCCGTCCTTGTCCACGCCGAGGCCGGAGGTGGCGTTGGCCTGGGGATCGAAGTCGCACAGCAGCACCCGCTTCCCTGCCAGGTGGAGCGCGGCGGTCAGATTGACGGCCGTCGTGGTCTTGCCCACGCCGCCCTTTTGGTTGACGACGGCGAGAATGATGCCCATGGGCACCTCCTTTCCGGAAAAAACCGGCGGGCCTGCGGTCCGCCGGGACGGTATCGGTGCGCGCTTTCCGCTATTATAACACAACGAGCCGGGATTGCAACAAGGCCCGGAAAAAATGTTTCACGTGAAACGGCCCCGATTGGTGCGGAGGGACTGTTTCACGTGAAACAGAGGCGACTGCCGGTTCAGCCGATGGGCGTCCCGTCGGCCGCGTAGTCCAGATGGTTGAAGCCGTTGCAGCGCTCGTAGCTGTACCAGGAGAGCGGATACGGATTGCTGGGATTGTCGGAGCGCGGGATGTAGGTGACGCCGCGCCAGCTGTGGCCGCTGTCGGCGGAAGAAACCCAGATGCCGCCCGCATCGACGGCCTCCACGTAGGCCACGTGGCCCCAGGAGCCGTTAGACCAGGAGATGATGGAGTTGGCCGACGGCGTCATATCGCTCTTGAAGTAGCGGGAGAGATTCCGGTAGTAGTCCCCGCCGTTGCCCAGGTTGTTGACGCCGTTGCAGACCGCCGTGAAGTCCAGGCCGTAGCGGGTATCCAGGTACTGGGCGGCCCGGCCCCAGGCCCACCAGGTGCACTGCCAGGTGGGCTTGCCGGAGTCCTCCGCCTCCTGGTGCCACGGGTCCTGCTTGGAGACGCCGCTGACCTGCAGCGTGTAGCCGTAGTACGACTGCTGGCCGTTGAGGGCCGTGCCGGCGTCAACGCCGTTCTTCTGATTGTACTTGGCCGTCGTCACATGGTAGCAGTCGTGATAGCCGGCGGGCCCGTAGTTGGTGCCGTGCAGGCTGTCGCCGCCGATTTTCATGCCGAAGCCCACGACGCGTTCGGGGTAGTTCTCGGCGATAATCCGCTGGTTCAGCCAGAGGACCAGCGTGTCCGAGACGGCCGTCACATTGCTCAGGGGGAAATCCAGCTCCCAGTCGCCGGTCCAGCGGTTCGTCGCGGGCACCGTTTCAAGCGTCTCGCCGCAGTCGGCGAGCGACGGCTGGCCGGGCAGGGAAAAGTAGCGGTAAACCATCTGCGCAAACTCGGCCCGGGTGATGGTTTTCTGCGGGTCAATTCGCCCGCCGCTTTGGCAGGAGAGAATCCCCGCGGCCGCGCAGCGGGCGGCCGCCAGACGCGTCTCGGTGTCCAGGGAGGCCGCATCGGCAAACACGTAGCCGTCGGCCGCAGGCAGGACGCCGGCGCCGACGCTGCCGTCGTACCGCGCCAGCATCCGGCAGAACTCGGCCCGGGTGATGGCCTCGTCCGGCAGCAGCCGGCCGCCCTGGAGTTGGATTAGCCCCAGACCGAGGGCCCAGCAGGCGCTCTTGAGGTACCAGTCGTTCCCCTGCAGGTCCGGGACGCCGCCGGGCATGGGCCACGTCTGCGTGTCGCCCGAGGCCCGGTAGAGCACCGTCAGGGCCGTGGCCCGGGTGACCAGGTTGTCCGGATGGAAGCGGCCGGGCGTGGCCTCGGACAGCAGCCCCTTCCGCACCGTGAAGGACAGCGCCGTGACGTATGGGTCCTCCTCCTGGACGTCCAGGAAAAAGACCGCCGAGGCGGGCGCGCACAGGGCCGCAAGCAGCGCCGCCACAAGCGCCCAAACCGCAAAGAGACGCCGGAAACGTTTCATATGGAAGAACTCCTCTCTATCTCTCACCCCCTGCGCAGAACGCACAATGGGTGCGGATTCCATTTGAGGAATCCGCACCCATTTTACAATAGCGCGTCGTAATTTGTCAATACTGCCGAAAAACGGCGCGAACCTTGCCCAAAATCCTGGCCTCTCTGCCGTCCAGCGGGGCAAAGGCGGGGTTCTCCGGCATCAGCCAGACGCCGTCGCCATTCCGGCGCAGCCGCTTGACCGTCGCCTCGTCCTCCAGCAGGGCCACGACGATGTCGCCGCTGTCGGCCGTGGGCTGGGGGCGGACAATCACCGTATCCCCGTCGAGGATCCCGGCGCCAATCATGCTCTCGCCCCGGACCCGGAGGCCGAAGCACTGCGCGTCGCCGTCCCAGGGCAGATAGCCCTCGACATTCTCCACCGCGAGAATCGGCAGGCCGGCCGTGACCGTGCCCAAGATGGGAATCCGCCCCCGGGGCTCCGGCTGCACGGAAATGGCCCGGTTCTTGTTGCCGTCCATCCCGATGAGCCCCTGGCGCTTGAGCTCCGAGAGATGGTAGTGGACCGAGGCCGTGGAGCGCAGGCCCACGGCGGCCGCAATCTCCCGCACGGAGGGCGGGTAGCCGTTGGCCTCGGAAAACCGGCGGAGAAACTCGAGAATCTCCGACTGCTTGTTGCTGGTACGCGGCATCGCGTCGCCCCCTTCCCGATTGGAATCAGTATAGCACAGATCCGGGAAGAATGCAAACAAATGTTTTGGTACGCCGCCTCACAGGCCGGTGCCGTCGAAGTCGGGAATGTAGTCCCGCCGGGCCGCCGCAAAGTCCTGGACGAAGCCGGCCGTGACGCCGCGCAGGGCCATCCAGCTCTCCACCGCCGCGTACTCCTCCTCGGTGACGGTCCGATTGAAGGGCGGCGTCCGGGCCAGCGGGCCCATGGGCGTGTACTGGGCCATCAGGGAGAACAGCACCGAGCCGTCCGGATAGCGGTCGGCAAACCAGTCCACCACGCCCAGCGAGTTGTCCACACAGCCCGGCAGCACCAGGTGGCGCACCAGCGTGCCGCGGCGCAGCTCCCCGTCCACGATGCGGCAGGGGCCGGTCTGGCGGACCATCTCGGCGATGGCGGCGTCGGCCACCGCCGGGTAGTCCCCCGCCCCCGAGAGCCGGGCCGCCAGGCGGCCGTCGCTGTACTTGCAGTCGGGGAGATACACATCCACCAGCCCCTCCAGCTGCCGCAGCGTCTCCACCGACTCGTAGCCGCCGCAGTTGTAGACCACCGGCACCGGCAGCTTCGGCGTCAGGGCCTGGACGATGTCCGGCAGGAAGTGTGTGGGCGTCACCAGGTTGAGGTTCTGCACGCCCTCGTCCACCAGCCGCAGGAAGGCCGCCCGCAGCGCCTCCGCGGTCAGGGGCTTGCCGAAGTTCTCCCGGGAAATGGCGCTGTTTTGACAGAAGCCGCACCGGAGGGTGCAGCTGGAAAAGAACACCGTGCCCGAGCCGAAGGCTCCGGAAATCACCGGCTCCTCCCAGTAGTGGGCGGCCGCCCGGGCGGCCCGGACGCCGGCGGGCATCCGGCAGTAGCCCAGCTGCCCGGCCGTCCGGTCCACGCCGCAGGCCCGCGGGCAGAGGGTGCAGTGGTCGTATCGGAGCATACGCTCACCTCCCCTATCAGTATAGCGGCCGGCGCGGGGCGGCGCAAGGCCGTTTACGAAGCGGGGAAAATGTGATACGATGAGACGGGAGGCCGCTGCGACGGCCTGCCGGACGAAAGGAGACAGACCGATGAAGAGAACCCTCGCGGCCCTGCTGGCCGCTTTGCTGCTGATAAGCCTGGCCGCCTGCGACCGGGAGACGCCGCCGGACCCCGAGCAGCCGGAGACGCCCGTGGTGCAGGAGCCAGAGGAGACGCCGGAGACCCCCGACGATGAAGCGCCCGAGCCGCCGACGGAGACGCCGGACCCGGTGGAACCCGCCGATGACGGGGCCGCCGTGACCGACAACGTCGTCAGCGGCTCGGTGGAGGAGCTGATTGGCTACCAGCTGACCATGCCCCAGGTGGACACCGGCGACCAGGCGGTGGACCAGATTCTCAACGACTACTACACCGCCGCCGCCGGCCAGCTGGAGGACCTCTGCTGGGGCGAGGTCTACGAGCAGGCGCTGGAGAACCTCCAGGCCCACAACGTCACGGCCCAGTACACCGTCGAGCGGAACGGGGACGGCGTGCTGTCCATCTACCGGACCGTCACGGTGGAGAATCTCGTGACCGGCGACCGGCAGCAGACGGCCCACGCCGAGACGTTCCAGCTGTCCTCCGGCGGCCTGCTGACGGCGGCCGACTTCTTCGACGCCGACGAGGCGACCTGGACGGCGCGGCTGGTGGAGCAGGTCCGCCGCGCCATCTCCGACGACCCGTACCACGACCAGTCCTACTACCCGCAGTGGAGCGACCTCTGCGCCAGCGCCTTCCAGCGGGAGCAGTTCTACGTGACCGACGAGGCGTTCGTGGTGTTCTACCAGCCCGGCGACCTGGGGCCGGGCGGCCAGACGACGTTCGCCGTCCCCTGGTCCAGTCTGAGCGACATCGCCGCCTGAGGCGGCCGGAGAGGAGCGGCAGCCATGGCAAGGAAACACGAGCGCTTTACGGCCGAAATCACCGGCTACACCAGCGAGGGGCAGGGCGTCGCCCGGGCGCCGGACGGCATGGCGGTCTTCGTCCGGGACGCCATTGCCGGCGAGGTGGCCGAGATTGCATTGGAGCACGTGGGCAAGACGGCGGCCTACGGCCGGATTGTCCGGCTGGAGACGGTCTCGCCCCACCGCGTCTCGCGCCGCTGCCCGCTGGGAAAGCGGTGCGGCGGGTGCGCCTTTTGGCATATGGACTACGCCGAGGAGCTGCGCCTCAAGGGCCAGCGGGTCCGGGATGCCCTGGCGCGCATCGGCGGCGTGGACCCCGGCCCGGTGGAGGTGCTGGGCGGCGTCTGCGAGGGATACCGGAACAAGGCCCAGTATCCCGTGGCGCCCGGCGCGGACGGCCCGGTGGCCGGCTTCTACATGGCCCGCACCCATCGGGTGCTGCCGGTGGAGCGGTGTTACATCCAGGATCCCCGGGCGGATGAGGCCCGCCGGGCGGTGACTGCGTGGATGGCTGCGGCGGACGTGCCGGCGTATGACGAGCTCCGGCATCGCGGGCTGGTCCGGCACATCTACGTCCGCACGGCCCGGGAGGGCGCGCAGGTCTGCGTCGTGGGCAACGGCCCCGCGCCGGCGTCCGTACCGGCCCTGACGGAGCGGCTGCGGGCGGCGCTGCCGGATCTCCGGGGCGTGCTGTGGAACGTGAACACCCGCCGGGGCAACGTCGTCCTGGGGGAGGAATTTCAGGTACTCTGGGGCCGGCCGTGGCTGGAGGAGACGCTCTGCGGGCTGACCTTCCGGCTTTCGCCGCGGTCGTTCTTCCAGGTGAACCGGGACCAGGCGGAGCGGCTCTACCGGCTGGCCCTGGACATGGCCCGGCTGGGCCCGGAGACGACGGCTCTGGACCTCTACTGCGGCACGGGGACCATCACGCTGTGTATGGCGCGCCGGGCCGGGCAGGTCTACGGCGTAGAGGTTGTGGCGGCGGCGGTGGCCGACGCCGAGGCCAACGCGGCCCGCAACGGGGTGGAAAACGCCCGGTTCTGGTGTGCCGACGCCGGCGAGGCGGCCGCCCGCTTTGCGCGGGAGGGCGTCCGCCCGGAGGTCATTCTGGTGGATCCGCCGCGCAAGGGGCTTGGACTGGAAGTCATCGAGGCCATCGCGCAGATGGAACCGGCGCGGATAGTGTACGTCTCGTGCGACCCGGCCACCCTGGCCCGGGACGTCGCCCGCCTGCTCCCCCACGGCTACCGCCTGGAACAGACCAGAGCAGTCGATATGTTCCCCCGGTGCGCCCATGTGGAGACGGTAGTGCTTTTGTCCAAACTCAACACCAAGCAGCATATCGAGGTGGAGTTGAATCTGGACGAGCTGGATTTGACTGCTGCGGAGAGCAAGGCGACCTATGACGAGATCAAGGCGTATGTGCTGGAGAAGTATGGTTTGAAGGTATCCAGCCTGTATGTTTCCCAAGTCAAGCGGAAGTGCGGGCTGGATGTGGGACAAAACTATAATTTGTCGAAGAAGGAAGATACGAAAGTGCCGCAATGTCCGCCGGAGAAGGAAGCGGCGATTATGGAGGCATTGAAGCATTTTCAAATGCTTGAATAGTGATCGTTTCTTAATGAAAGACCAACTGCTATGATGGCGGTCGGTCTTTCATTCAAGTCGGTATTACTAGCGAAATAGTATGATTTTGGAATTGTTTGCGATTGATTCCCTTTGTTGACGGTCGCGCTCATCTAGGGTACAATTATA
>CAJFNZ010000094.1 GCA_904395905.1 uncultured Oscillospiraceae bacterium
CAAGCTGGCCAAGCAGTACAACCTGGACGCCATCCACGACACCGTCCATGAGATGGCCCGCGACGAGGCCCGCCACGGCAAGGCGTTCGCCGGCCTGCTGAAGCGCTACTTCGGCTAAGCATCCGGACGCTTCCGGTCCATACCAGATTAGGAGATGCTTCCATGAAGATTCGTATCGACAAGGACATTGTGGAAATCATTCCGGAGCACGCTTCCGAGACCGCCGAGCTGGAGGCCCTGTGGATTAAGATGGGCAACTGCGTCGGCGAGACGAAGCGCCTCGAGCCCATGGGCGTCTACGTCCCCAGCGAGAACCGTTCCGCCAAGTTCCACATCGAGGGCCTGACGGAGGAGGAGACGAAAGCCGTCCCCCAGGTGCTGGCGCCGTACGACACCGACGTCTACTGCTACATCTGCAACCGCACCGAGCACATCAAGGCCGGTCAGCCGATTCCGGTCTGCTGCGGGCGGCTGATGGAGATCCTCGACTGATTCCTGCTTCCGCAACAGCATACCCTGTTCTACCCATAAACCCTCTTGTGAGAAACGCCCGGGGCATCCGCCTCGGGCGTTTCTCCGATGCGCGACTTTTTTCGGCGCGGGGCTTTTGCGGAACTTGCCGATTATGGTATAATAAGCCCAAAGCCGCGCGGCGTGCAGCGCGCGGCATCGATAGTTCGCCGCCGACAGCCGAAAGGAGGGCCCCGTGAAAAACTATACGAAGCTGCTGTTCCAGCGGGTGGTGGTGGTTTCGCTGTGCATCCTGGTGCAGGCGGCCGCCCTCGTCCTGAGTGTGGGCGTCCTTTCGGGCTCCTCCCGTTGGTTCTACATCACGATGCGGGTCTTTGCCTGGATTGCGGTCATCGTCATCGTCTCCAACCGCACCGACCCCAGCTACAAGATTGCCTGGATTATCCCGATTCTGGCGTTCCCGATTTTCGGCATCTCCTTCTATCTGCTCTTCGGCGGGAACCGGCTCTCCCGGCGGCTCAAGCGGAAGATGTACACGGTCCGCCAGATCCATCTGGACAACCTCAGCCAGGACGTGAGCGTGCTGGAGCGGGAGGCCGCCATGTGCCCGGATGCGGCGCTCCAGTCCAACTATCTGGCCAGCTGCGCCTTCTGCCCGGTCTACGAGAACACCGAGACCACCTACTACGGCTGCGGCGAGGCCGCTTTCGGCGATATGCTCCGGGCCATCGACCGGGCCGAGAAGTACATCTTTTTGGAGTACTTCATCATCCACACCGGCCAGATGTGGGGCCAGGTCCTCCAGCTGCTGCGGCGGAAGGCGGCGGCCGGCGTGGATGTGCGCGTCATCTACGACGACTTCGGCTGCATCACCACGCTGCCGGGCCGCTACTACAAGAAGCTCGAGGCCGTGGGCATCAAGGCCTGCGCCTTCAACCCCTATATCCCCATCCTCTCCTCCCGGCTCAACAACCGCGACCACCGGAAGTTCCTGATTGTGGACGGCGAGGTGGGCTTCACCGGCGGCGTCAACCTGGCCGACGAGTACATCAACGTGGAGCGGCGCTTCGGCTACTGGAAGGACTGCGTCATCCGCCTGCGGGGGGAGGCCGTCTGGTCCATGACGGTGATGTTCCTGTCCATGTGGGCGCACATCCGCGGGTGGCACGAGACGGTCTCCTTCTACAAGCCGCCCCGGCCGCCCCGGGTCAGCGATATGCCCCACGGCTTCGTCCAGCCCTTTGCCGACAGCCCGCTGGACGGCGAGCCCGTGGGCGACACGGTGTTTTTCAACCTGATTACCAAGGCGCGGAAGTACCTCTACATTATGACGCCGTACCTGGTCATCAGCGACAAGATGATTTCGGCGTTGACGGTGGCGGCCAAAAACGGCGTGGATATCCGCATCGTGACGCCCGGCATCCCCGACAAGAAGTACGTCTTTGCCGTCACCCGGGCGCACTACGCCGACCTCCTGGCCCAGGGGGTGAAAATTTACGAGTTCACGCCGGGCTTCCTCCACTCCAAGACCTTCTGCGTGGACGGGGAGTACGCGGTGGTGGGCACGGTGAACTTCGATTTCCGCAGCCTGTATCTCCACTTTGAGGACGGCGTCTGGCTTTACCGCGCCGACTGCGTCGAGCAGGTGGCCCAGGACTTCCAGCGGACGTTCCCCCTCTGCCACCGGATGACCCTGTCCGAGTGCCGCTCCTGGCCGCTGCCCCGGCGGCTGATGGGCGCGTTTCTCCGGCTCTTCTCGCCGCTGATGTGACGGCGGCCGCGGAAGATTTTTCGGTTCCGTCCTATACAAACCGCCAAAAGCCTGATATAATGGAGTTAGATGGATCCGTGCGCCCATTCCGGCGCCGTGAAATGATTGGAAAGGCAGGAAACGTGCAATGGCCGGTAGCTCCGTGGTGATTTTTGTCCCTGACGACACTTCGAAAACCGGGTTTACCCGCCCGCTGATGCTCTCGCGGGTGATGGGAAGCCCGCTCCTCTCGTGGCTGGTGTCCGCGCTGGCGGCCCGGGGGGCCGGACGGTTTTTCCTGGTGTGCCACGAGCAGTGGTCCGGCGAGGCCCGCGCCTGCTTCCCCGCGTCGGTGGACCTGATGGTGGCCGGCAGCGTCGATGCCGCGGATCTGCTCCACGTGTTCCTCTCCACGGCCGAGGACAGCGACCAGGAGACCATCGTCGTCACCGGCCCGGCCGTGTTCGTCTCCCGGGCGTCCCAGGCGGATGTGATTCCCGCGCCCAGCTGCGTCTACCACGTGGCCCGCGAGGCGCTAATGGACGCCCTGGATGAGAAATTCAGCTTCCTGGAGTTCCTGCGCCAGCGGGGCAAGGCCTTTGCCGACCGGGACGGGGTGTACTCCATCCGCTCCGGCGAGGAGCTGGCCGCGTGGCAGCCGGTGCTGAACCTCCAGCACCTCCACGACCTGGTCCGCGGCGGCGTGGAGATCTGGGACTATCAGAACTGCTATGTGGATCCCACGGTCCAGGTGGGCCGCGGGAGCGTTTTGATGCCCGGAACCATCCTCCGGGGCAATACCGTGGTGGGGGAGGACTGCGTCATCGGCCCCAACAGCCTGCTCGAGAACGTCACCTGCGGCGACCGGACGACCGTCAACGCCTCGCAGCTCTACGACGCCAAGGTGGGCAGCGACGTCCATATGGGGCCGTTCGCCTACGTGCGGCCCGGCTCCGTCATCGGCGACGGGGTCAAGGTGGGCGACTTCGTGGAGATTAAGAACTCCACCATCGGCGCGGGGACGAAGGTGGCGCACCTGACCTACGTGGGCGACAGCGACGTGGGCCGCAACGTCAACTTCGGCTGCGGCACCGTGACGGTCAACTACGACCGGGTGCGCAAGTCCCGCACCGTCATTGAGGACGACGCCTTCATCGGCTGCAATACCAACCTGGTGGCTCCGGTGACCATCGGCCGCGGGGCCTATACGGGCGCCGGCTCCACCATCACCGACAACGTTCCCGCCATGGCCCTGGCCGTGGCCCGCGCCCGCCAGACCAACAAGCGGGACTGGGCGGCCCGCCACAAGGTCAAGAATAAGTGAGGCAATCGCCGGCAGGTTCCGCTGCCGGCGTTCGGTCCCTTCCCACATCGCGTCGTCAGCCCGGCTGACTTCCATCAATGGATACGCTTACTTTACATGGAGAAAGGTACGGAAGATATGATAACGCACGGAAAAGATGTCAAGGTGTTCGCCGCCAACGCCAACCGGCCGTTTGCCGAGGGGGTCTGCCGCGCCCTGGGGATCCCCCTGGGCGACTGCACCGTCACCACCTTTGCCGACGGCGAGGTCTCGGTCACGATGAATGAAACCGTCCGCGGCTCGGATGTGTTCATCATCCAGCCCACCTGCAAGCCGGTCAACAACAACCTGATGGAGCTGCTGGTGATGATTGACGCCTGCCGCCGGGCCTCCGCCGGGCGGATTACGGCCGTCATGCCGTACTTCGGCTACGCCCGCCAGGACCGCAAGGCCAAGGGCCGCGACCCGATTTCGGCGAAGCTGGTGGCCAACATGATTACCTGTGCCGGCGCCCACCGGGTGCTGACGATGGACCTCCACGCGGCGCAGATCCAGGGCTTTTTCGACATCCCCGTGGACAATCTGCTGGGCAATCCGGTGTTTGTCCAGTACTACCGGAATCTGTTCGCCGACACCAGCGAGGTGATGGTGGTCTCGCCGGACGTGGGCAGCGTGGCCCGCGCCCGGGCCTTTGCTGCGAAGCTGCACATGAACATGGCCATCGTGGACAAGCGCCGCCAGAAGGCCAACCAGTGCGAGGTGATGAACATCATCGGCGAGGTGGAGGGCAAGACGTGCATCCTCTTTGACGACATGGTGGACACGGCCGGCTCGCTGTGCAACGCGGCCCAGGCCATCATCGAGGTGGGCGGCGCCAAGCGGGTGCTGGCCTGCGCCACCCACGGCGTCCTCTCGCACCCGGCGGTGGAGCGGATCCAGGAGAGCCCCATCGAGGAGCTGGTGTTCCTGAACACCATCCCGCTGCCCGAGGAGGCCAAGGGCACGAAGATCCGCCAGCTGGACGTGACGCCGCTGTTTGCCGAGGCCATCCGCCGCACGTACGACGAGGTCTCCATCTCGTCCCTGTTCTGAGCGATGCTGTTTCGTTCGTCTCCCTGTGAGTATTTGATTGTCGGGCTGGGGAATCCCGGCGCCCGCTATGAGGCCACGCGGCACAACGTGGGGTTCCGGGCGGTGGCGCGCCTGGGGCGGGAGGCCGGGATCCGGCTGGACCGGGCCAAGTTCCAGGCGCTCATTGGCAAGGGGACCGTGGCCGGGCACAGCGTAGTGCTGATGCAGCCCCAGACGTATATGAACAACAGCGGCCTGGCGGTCCAGCAGGCGGCGGCGTTCTACAAGCTGCCGCCGGAGCGGGTGCTGGTGCTGTTCGACGACATCGATTTGGACGTGGGCCGTCTTCGGATCCGCCGCGGCGGATCCGCCGGCGGGCACAACGGGGTGAAGTCGATTATCGCCTGCCTGGGCAGCCAGGAGTTCCCGCGGATTAAGATAGGGGTCGGGGCGAAGCCCCATCCGGACTACGACCTGGCGGATTGGGTGCTCAGCCGCTTCACGGTCCAGGAGCTGAAGCTGCTGGAGCCGGCCATCGGCCGGGCGGTGGAGGCGGTGCCGGTGCTGCTCGCCGAGGGCCTGGAGCGGGCGGCGTCGCAGTTCAACCGGAAGTAAGCCGCTTGGCGGGAGAAAAAGGGAGTTGTTTCATCGGAACTATGCGGCGGGCGATAGCCGGCCGCCGTTTCTGTCTGCCTGTTTGAGAAATGGGATAATTAGGAAGACTTAGCGCACCGCGGGTTTGTGTGGGATGGCCGCAGAAGATGGGGGCGGGATTATCGCTTGGAGGCACCGGGGGGAACCCCCGGCGAGGGTTCCCCCCGGACCCCCTTCCTGCGCTTTTCTTGGCATAGCAGACCGCGCCCAGCGGGCGCGGGGGGATTTCGCCCGCTGCGGCGGGCGACCGGGGGGCGCCTGGGGGCCCCACGCGGCTGTTGCCGCGTGGGGAGAGGAGGGGCAAGGAAGTGAACGCAGTTTTCGCCGGAGGGCGCAGCCCGC